>SYMT01000339.1 GCA_005805375.1 Actinomycetota bacterium | reverse complement strand
GGACGGGGCAGACGCCATCCTCGCGGTGCGGACGGCGGTGCTGGGCCACGAGGAGGCACAGTTGGCTTGGGCGGCTCGGGCGGCCTAATTCACTTCTAAGAACAGCATGATTCCTTACCCACAATTCCGAGTCACACCCGCACAAACGAGGCCCCGCAGCCGCCCCGCGACCAGGCGAAGGAACCGCGGAGGGGCCATCAGCGCCGGCGTCCCCGACGCCCGCCGCCATCCGATAGCGGGGCAGCGGGGGCCGTCCCCGGTTCCGAAGGGGCCGGCGACACCCGCCTGGTGGAGATCTCGTCGGCCTTCCTGGACGGCGTGGATGCCGGGCAGGCGAGTGGATTGCCGCCGATCGCGGAGAGTGGGGCGACCGCCAGCCCGTCCGAACTGGCGGAGCCCCCCCGAGAGCGGCTTGTGTCGCTGGATGCGTTTCGCGGGCTGACCGTGGCGGCGATGTTGGTGGTGAACAACACGGTCGCGGAGGCTGCACCCCCCACCCTTGCGCACGCGGCCTGGGGCCGGGGTATTCACTTCGCGGATCTGATCTTCCCGTGGTTCCTGTTCATCGTGGGGGCTGCGCTGCCGTTTTCACTGGCCGCTCAGCGTCGGAAGGGATCGTCCCGGCTGCGCATCCAGTTGCGGGTGCTGGGTCGCACTGTGGCGCTGGTGCTCCTCGGATGTCTGGTGGATTCCAGCCAGGCCCGGACGCCGGTGCTGGGGTTGGGCGTACTGCAATTGATCGGGCTGGCCTACGGTACGGCATCCGTCCTGTATGCGCTGCTGCCGTCGGGGCGGGTAGTGGTGCCGCTGCTTCTGCTGGTGGGGCATTGGGCGTTGATCCGCTTCCTGCCGGTCCCCGGGGCAGGTGCTGGAGTCTGGACCGAGACGCAGAATGCGATCGTGTACCTGAACCAGGTCTATCTGGAGCCGTTTCGACTCAAGGGGCTCGTTTCCGTAATCCCCACGGCGGCGATGGTGCTGCTGGGGGCGACGGCCGGAGAGTGGCTCCAGGCAACCCGGCGCGCGGTAATCCCGGGAGTGCTGCGTCTGGTCGTCGCCGGCATCGCACTGGTGAGTGTCGGATCGGTGTGGAGCCTGGATCTTCAGTACAGCAAGCCGTTCTGGACTGCGCCCTACATTCTGGCGTGTGCCGGGTGGGGCATGGTGACTCTCGGGCTTATCTACGGCATCGTGGATGGCTGCCGGAAGAGGTGGTTGGCGTTTCCGCTGGTGGTGTTCGGGAGCAACGCCATCGTCGCGTACGTGGCCCCGATTCTCTTCAAGATCCACGTGCTGCGCGAGTGGACCTGGACGATGGCGGACGGGTCCCATTACCCCCTGGCGGTGGCGATCCAGTCAGCCGCTTACACGCATCTGGGGAGAGTGTGGGGCGCCTGGGCGTACACGGTCGGATTCATCGTACTTTGCTGGCTGGGTCTGTTCTGGCTGTACCGGCGCCGGATCTTTCTGCGCGTGTGAATCCGGTTACGCGAACACCAGGAAGGGCGAAACCGTCTGCAGGGTGAATCCGACTATAGAGTTCCGTGTCCCGGGCGATTCGCCGTGGGGAACGTCGTCTCTTCGGAGCCGGTGTCGCCCGGCGGACAAGGCGAACACACGCGGACCGGAAAGGAAGTCGGACATTGATGGATCGTCGCCAATTCCTCTCACTCAGCGGGTCCCTGACGGCCGGCGCGGTTGCCGGAGGCGTGCTCCCTGCGGTTGCGCACGTGGATCCGACCGAACGTCGCGCCGCACCCGGTGCGCCGTACAAGCTGGCCGTGGCTGCCTATTCGTATCGTCAGTTCCTGCAGGGTGCACGCAAGAACATGACGATGTTCGATTTCATCCGCACCTGCGCTGAGATGGGTACGGACGGCGTCGAACTCACGGAATACTACTTCGAGAAGCCGGTTACAGCCGAGTACGTGATGAAGCTGAAACGGTCCGCCCATCTCTGGGGCCAGACCGTCACAGGGACTCCGATCGGGAACTCCTTCACGCTCCCAGCCGGCGAGAAGCGCGACGCCGAGCTCAAGCGGTACCGGGAGTGGCTGGATGTGTCGGCCGATCTGGGCTCTCCGGCCGTGCGCACATTCGCCGGCGCCGCGCCGAAGGGGGTGCCGGAAGCCGATGCCCGGCGCCATGTCGTCGAGTGCCTCAACGAATTGGCCGATCACGCCGCGAAGCGCGGCGTGTTCATTGCCGTGGAGAACCACGGGGGGGTGGTGGCCGAACCGGACGGGTTGCTCGAGATTGTGAAAGCAACGGCATCCCCGTGGGTCGGCATCAACCTGGACACCGGCAACTTTCGCACCGCGGACCCGTATGGCGATCTGGCCCGGTGTGCTCCGTACGCGGTCACGGTGCAGTTCAAGGTTTCGATGGCTCCGAAGGGACAGGGGAAGCAGCCCGCCGACTTTGCCCGCATCTTGCAGGTCCTGCGCGCGGCCAACTACCGGGGATTCGTCACGCTGGAGTATGAGGAGCCGGAGGACCCGATGGCGGCCGTCCCCCGTCACTTCGCAGAAATGCGGCGGCTGGCGCTGGAAGATGCGCGGTCCAGCCGCCGGTAGCGAACCGAAAACGGACCCCTGCTTCCACGACACGAAATCACATCCATGCTTCCGGTCTGGGATACCCTCGTCGCTGCCGGCCGCATCGGGCGGCCGGTGTTCCTTCGGTTTGCCTGGGGGTGCGACGGGCAAGACGCTGCGGGCCAGGCGGCGGCGGCGATTTCCCGCGCCGGAGAGTTGCTGGGGGAGCCGTCCGCCGTCCTCTTCGCGCGCGGCGAGGCGGCGATCGGCTGCCTGCACGTGGTGGTAACGTTCCGGTCCGGAGCCACGGCGCTGCTGATCTGTGGGCCCGGAACGGCAGAGGAAGACGCGGTGCTGTTGGGCAACCGCGGTGCTGTCTATGCCGACGGAGGCGAGGTCTCCGTTTATCAAAGGCTCTGCGGGGCCGCTGCGGAAGCGCACTCCCCGTCCCCCGAGATCCTGGCCGCACTGGAGGAGGCGCTTCGCACGGGCGCGCCGGTTCGGGTGGAGGGGTGTGATGCCTGATCAGCGGCTCGGAGTGCTACTGTTGGGAGGGAACCGGACCCACCAGGAAAACTACGCCCGCGCGCTCGGGGCCGATCCGCGCTGTCTTCTCATCGCCGTCAGCGACGAACGGGACGTGCCACCGGAACGCGCGGCGCTGAACCGCGCACTTGCCGCTGAACTCTCACTGCCGTACGTCGCCGATCTGCACGAGGCGCTCGCTCGTCCGGAGGTGGATCTGGTCAGCGTTTGCGTCGAGCACGAACGACGGGCGCGAGTTGCGGTCCAGTGCGCAGCCGCAGGAAAGCACCTTTATCTCGACAAGCCGTCGGCGTGTACTGTCCCCGGGGCGCGCGCCATCGCGGACGCTGCCGAACGGTGCGGCGTGCGCAGTCAGGTCTTCAGTTTTGTGCATACTCCCCTCGCCAGAGCTGCCCGGACGGCTCTGGATGATGGGGCAGTGGGGCAACTGCGGGCCATCCACGCGGAGGTCATGTTCGCCAAGGGTCCGGCTGGGAGCGCTACTCTGGGGACGCCGCGGGTCCAGGAGCCCTTTCCGGCGCGCTTTTCCTTTCCCGATTCCAAGCGGGAGTTGCGTGCCACCGGTGTGTACGGTGTGAGCCTGATTCGGTGGCTGGCGCCGGCGGCGGTCCGGCGTGTGTACGGAATCACCGCCAACTACTTTTTTGCAGAACACCAGCGAAACGATGTGGAAGACTTCGGCCTCATCAGTCTTGATCTCGACGGGGGCCTGACTGCGACCGTCACGGCAGGGCGCATCGGCGCAGCCAGTCACCCGCGCGGCGGACCGCAGCGGTTGACGCTGGTGGGGGATCGCGGCACTTTGACGTTGGATGGGAATCGGCCGCGCCTGGAGGTCTTCGCCGACGAGGAACCCTGGACTGCCGGCGAACCGGATCCGGAGGATCCGATGAGTTTCTGGCGCAGCACGCAGGTGCGTGCCCGCGGTCCGGTGAAGCGCGCGTGGCTGTTGACTCGCGGTGAAGGCGAGGCCCCGGGTGACGCGCGCGCCTTTGTGGATTGCATCCTGGCCGGACGCGAGGCTGAGGTCACCGCTCGGGACGGCGCCCACGCCGTGGAGACGCTGATGGCCGCCTACGTCTCCGCAGCGCGCGGTGCGCCTGTCTGTGTGGACGACATCGCGTGGCCTCCGGACCCCGCCTTCCCGGCCGCAGGTTAGGTTCCCCGTGCCTGCCTTCACGCGCACTGCCCCCGGGAGCACACCGGATGCTTCCACACCTGCGCCCAGGGGCGAGGAGAGCGAGGCGGTCGGGCGAGACGCACAGGGGACTGCGCCGGTTTCACCATCGCGGGTGCGGCTCTGGATCCCCCTGGCTGTCTGCCCATTGATTGTGGTGGACAACTTCTGGGTGGTCTGGATGGAGCGGGTGATGGCGGGCCCGTTCGTGACCACCATCTCTCTGTTTGGGAACGCCGTGTTTCTCCTGGCACTCTTGCTGCTCGCCAACGTGGGACTCCGCCGGTGGACTCCCCGGCACGCGCTGAGCCAGGCCGAACTCCTCCTCGCGTATTCGATGCTGGCCATGTCCGCCGCATTTGCGGGACTCGATATGGTGAGTATTCTCATCCAGATGATGACCCATCCCGTCTGGTTCACGAACACTCCAGGGTTGGCGAAGTATGTGGATCATCTGCCGAAGGAACTGATCGTCCCGGACGCGGCAGTGCTGCGCGGCTTCTTCAACGGCAACGATACGTTCTACCAGTGGCGCTATGTGTCCGTCTGGATACGCCCGGTGCTGGTCTGGACCGGATTCACCACCCTGCTCGTCTTCGTGATGCAGTGCGTGAACGTGCTGGTGCGGAAGCAGTGGGCGGATCGCGAGCGTCTGAGCTTTCCGCTGACAGTCCTGCCGTTGGAAATGACCGCGCCCGAGGGGCGCTTGTGGCGCAGTCGCCTGATGTGGATCGGCTTCTTCCTCGCGGGCGGAATAGACTTGCTGAACGGCTTCGCGTTCTTCTACCCGAGCCTCCCTTCCATTCCTGTGACTCACGTGAATATCCAGCCGATGCTCACCGAGAAGCCGTGGCGGGCGATGGGGTTCACGTGTTACAGTTTCTACCCTTTCGCTATCGGGCTCGGCTATCTGCTGCCGGTGGATTTGCTCTTCAGTTGCTGGTTCTTCTACTTCTTCTGGAAGGCACAGTTGGTGCTGAGCAACGCGATGGGCTGGGACACCGTGCCGGAGTTCCCGTTCATCAAGCAGCAGGCCTTCGGCGGGTATCTGGCGATCCTGCTCTTCCTACTCTATCTGAGCCGGCGTTCCCTCGCGCAGATCTGGCGCCGGATTCTCGTCGGTACCTCACGCCGGGTGGGTGCGGGAGCGCCGCCGGATGAGTTCGATGACACGCGGGAGGGCATGTCCTATCGCAGTGCTGCGATCTGCGTCGCTGCCGGTGCGAGCGGCATCACCGCGTTCTTTGTATGGGTAGGGCTGCCGTGGTGGCTCGCCTGGCTCAGTGTTGTGCTGTACTATGCGATGTCTATCGCAATCACTCGCATCCGTGCTGAATTTGGTCCGCCGGTCCACGACGCGCACTTTTCCGGGCCCGACTCCATGCTTCCTACGGCGCTGGGTACCGTGGGGATGGACGCCCATCAGTTGACAGCGCTCAACTGGTTCTGGTGGTTCAACCGCGGCTACCGAAGTCACCCGATGCCGTTCGGGCTCGAAGCCTTGCGGCTGGCGGATCGCACCGCCGCCAACCACCGGATCTTCTTCTGGGGTGTCATGCTGTCCGTGGTGGTCGGCGTGCTGGCGGCGTTCTGGGCATATTTGCACCTGGGTTACGCGATGGGCGTCGCGGCGAAGTGGCGCAGCGGTACCTCGCACGCCGTCCAGGGTTACAGCCGGCTGAATGGGTGGCTCAACAACCCGGCGGTCGCAAACGTCGGCGCGAACTGGGCACTGGCGGTGGGATTTATCACCTCGGCGACGCTATTTCTGCTGCGCGTGCGGTTCTTCGGCTTCCCGTTCCACCCCATCGGGTACGCCATCAGCGGAAGTTGGTCCATCAATCTGGTCTGGATGCCCCTCTTTTTCGCCTGGGTCGTCAAGCTGCTGGTGCTGCGATACGGCGGACTCAGGGTCTACCTGCAGTTGCTCCCATTCTTCCTCGGCCTGACTCTGGGCCAGACGCTGGTCGGGTGCGCCTGGAGCCTGTTCGGGCTGGCGACAGGTATCCAGACCTATTCGTTCTGGGGGGGGTAGGCGCCTAACCGTGGAAGAGGCGCCGCACGAGTCCCGCCACAAAGATCACCGCCGCGACCATCAGAGCCACGCTCGCCAGGCCGGTCCCCAGCTTCACCGCCATTGCTGCGGTGCGCAGCAACGCTCCGATCAGCGGCAACGCCAGCATGGCCACCAAGACGGCCACGATCACCGCACCTGCAAGTTTCATCTTCCGTTCCTCCAACCGGGGCCGCACTCTGCGCGACTCCTATTCACTATGATAACGCCCGAGCGCGTCCCCAGGTTTCGGGCGATTTTCGTGGCTGTGTGTGGCCCCGATCCGACCCGCGTGGAGAATAGCAACGCACGCGGCCCTGTGGAGTCCGGCAACTCCGATTGCCGGTGTGGGCTGGCGCCCCCCAATGAGGCGTCTTCCGACCGCATGCGTCGCCTGAAGGCTCGAGCATCAAGCCCGATCATCCTTACTCTAACGAGAGTGTGGATCGGCTCGACCGGTCGCTCCGCGAGTGGGCCGGCAACATGTTCGTCGCGTACAAGCTGCAGGGCGTCCGGGTTCAGATCATCGAAGTGATGGATCATCGCTGTGCAGAAGAGCACCGTGCGCCGCAGGGCCCCGTTCGCGCCGGGGAGCACGAGGTTTGCACCGGCAATCGGAGTTGCCGGACTCTGCAGGGCCGGCTGTACCGCCGTTCACTGAGTGGGTTGCGTCGGGTGGGTCCACTTACTTGCGCGCATGGCTCGGGTACGTTGCGCCGGTCTGGGCCGGCAATCGGAGTTGCCGGAAAATACGGGGCTGGTTCTGCTGCCGTGCAGGGATTGGGTGGCGCCGGGTGGGTCCACTTGCTTACGCGCGTGGCTCGGGTACGTTGTGCCGGTCTGCGCCGGGTGGGTCCACATCCTGACGTGCGTGGCTCGGATACGTCTCGCAGATCGGCGCCGGAAATCGAAGTTGCCGGAAAGCACGGGGCCGGTTCTGCTGCTGGTCAGTGGTCCGCTGCCGTTCAGTGAGTAGAGGGCGGAACCGGCGCCGGACGGTGTCCTGGGAGGGAGTGCCGGCCGCGAGCGTACAGTACTTGCCCCGCCGGTCCGGGTGGGCGCGGGCGCAAACGGTCATGGTGACAGGGTGTTCGGCGCCGGCGAGGGCCACGCAGCGGATCATCAAGAGGAGAACGCGGAGGCCGTAACGGCGGGTGCGGGCCCCCCGGGGGTCGGGCAAGGAGGAGACGTGTTCGGCAAAGAGGGGGGCAGTCAATGGAGAACCCCCGGGAATAGTTGATCGACAGTGTGAGATTCCGTGGTATCGAAGTTCCGAACTTGGATGCGTTCACCCGGCTGCTAGAGCGAGAGACGTGGCCCCGTGTCTCCACAGGCGCACTGCGTTACAATGAAAAATGGAACTCTACTCGGTACTGTCTTACAGCGCGAGGCGATACGGTGCCCAGCCAGCACAGTGAACTGATCCGGCGTGCATCGCGTCGGATCAGAAAAAACCGCAGATGGGATGATCCTCCCGCTCCCCGGCAATTTTCGGTGTTGCCCTGGGTTATCGGGGGACTCATTGGTGCGGTGGGGGCGGCGATCGCGGTCCCCCGGTTGGCGCAAAAGAGAGTGCCTTCGGCGCCCCCATCGCAGGGCGCGCCGGCGCACCTCCCTGCCGAAGTCGGGCGAGCCCGCATGGAGCACCTTGATGCTCTACTGCGTGGCGCGGTGCGGACGGTGCCGGCTCGAGCCGCCGCGGTGATGGTGTTTGATCTGAACAGTCGCGCCGAGGCGAGTGTGAATCCGGATCGGACGTTCCTGGCCGCCAGTTTGATCAAGCTCCCGGTGATGGGTGCTTCCTACGAAGTGTGGCAGCGGAAGCCTCGCCTCAAGACAGCGGTGACCCGCGACTGGCTCGAACGCATGATTACGGTGAGCGATAATCCGGCCACGAACGCGCTGATCCGGATGGTAGGTGGGGTTGGCGTGGTAGATCGCTTTTGTGACCAGCGCGGATTGGGCCGATTCCAGGTGGCCCACGCGATCGTTGCGCAGCGGGGCGCGCGGGCGTCCAATACCTGCACTGCGCGTGAGGTGGTGCGCTTCCTGGTGGCGCTGGATCGTCGTCACCTGGTGAATGCGTCTGCCGACGAGGAAATGTGGCAGGTACTGCTGCGCCAGAAGAAGAGGGCCCGCATCCCCGGCGGTTTGCCGAAAGTTCCCTGGCTGCGCGTGGGGAACAAGACCGGCACGCTGCGGAATGTGCTGCACGACGCGGGCATCGTACATACACCGCGGGTCCGCTACGCGATGTGCGTGCTGCTTTCCGGCCACCGAAGCGAAGCCGCGGGGAATCGCTTCTGCCGCCTGGTGTCCCGTCTGGTGTTCGACACGTTGCATGGCGCCGCGGCGCCTCAGACCGCAGCGCTTCCGTGAAGCGTCGCACACCGAGCGAGACCGCGCTGCGTATCGCGGGGAACTTTGCGGCTGCGGCGACGGATCCGGAGTTGCGCCCCCTGCTGGCCGATCCGGATACCCCGTACTGGGCAAGTTTCGTCCGGGCCCATTCGTGGAACGCTCGATTTCGCCTGTTTCTCTGGACGTTTCCTCCCACCCGGCGCCTGGCCTACCGCTTGACCGAGGCAGTGCTGCCTGGGAGTGCTCTGTACATTCTGGCGCGTAAGCGCTGTGTCGAGGATGCGGTGCGGGAGGCCCTCCGGGACGGCGCCACCCAGGCTGTTAGTTTCGGCGCCGGATTCGATCCGCTGTTTCTGAGGCTGGCCGGCGAGTTTCCCGGCGTCCGCTTCTTCGAGATAGACCACCCGGATACTCAGGCGGTGAAACAGCGCGCGCTGCTCACCACGGGAATTCTTCCGGAGCGCCTCTTGCTGCTCTCCGCGGACTTCTCGCGCGAAACTGCCGCCGATCGCCTGCAGGCCTGCGCGGACTTTGATGCTGGGGCGGTCACCGTGTTTGTGGCGGAGGGAGTATTGATGTACCTCCTTTCGGATGCCGTGACCACCGTGTTTCAGACCGTCTCCCGCCACGGGGCGCCGGGAAGTACATTGGTGTTCACCGTGGTGGAGAAGGAAGTGCTGGAGGATCCCAGCAGCATTGTCGCGCGAGCGGCGGTGGGGTTGAAGCGGATGGGGGAGCCGATCCTCTCCAGCCACAGCCGCCGGAATCTCGATAGCGAGCTTCGCCGGCACGGCTTTCGCCGTGCCGCGGTGATGGACAACGTGCTGCTGAAAAACAAGTACCTGACACCACTCAAGATGGACCGTGATCTCATTGCCGGGGAACTCATCGTCACCGCCCGGCGACAGTAATCGCGCAGCCCCGGCTACACATCCGATTCGGCAGGGATCCCCAGTTCGTGCTGCATTCTCCGGTAGCAGCCGGACCGAATGAAGAGGTCCACCAGCCGGCTGTCCAGGCGACCCCGGGCTGCCTCTTCCCGCAGGACGGCGCACGCATCCTCGTAGCGGTCCGCCCTGCGGTACGGACGGTCGGACGCCGTGAGCGCGTCGAAGATGTCCGTGACGGCGAGAATGCGCGATTGGAGCGGGAGTTGCGCGGCGGTTTTCCCCTGCGGGTACCCAGTCCCGTTCAGCATCTCGTGATGATCTCCGGCGTACACCGGTACGTTGCGTAGCTTGCTCCCGAACGGGATCTGGTTCAGCAGGCGGATGGTGACAGCGGCATGGTTGCGAATCTGTGCCAGTTCCTCTGGAAGCAGCGTCCCCCGCGCAATGGAGAGGTTCTGCACTTCGTCCTCAGTGAGGTAGGGTCGCTCGAAGCCGTTTGCGTCCGTGTACGTGCGGCAGGCGATGGCGCGCACTCGCTCCACGTTTTCCGGCGCAAGATTTTCGCCGCCGCGATTGAGCGACTCGAGGAACGCGAGATCCTCCCGCAGCAGGCGATCCTCCGCAGCGAGCGCAGCATCAATCGCCGCGAGGTCTTCAGCGCCGCCGCCGCCGGACAGGAACTGCAACTTTCGGACCAGAGCCTTGTTCTCTTCACTGCGTCGAATGGCGTCGAAGCGTGTCCGCAGCAATTCAATGCGGTCGAACACCGTCTGGAGTTTCGTAGCCTTCTCCACCAGGTACTCCGGGACCACGATCTTGCCAATGTCATGCAGCAGCCCGGCGATCCGCAATTCTTCGAGTTCATCCGGGGTGAACCGCTGCCCGTCAAACTCGCCCGGGTCGCAGCGATTCACTGCTTCGGCGAGAAGACAGGCAAGGCGCGTCACACGGCGGATGTGCCCGGAGGTGTGCGCGCTCTTCTCGTCCACCGCGCTTGCCATCACATGCACGAGGCCCTCGAAGTAGGTCTGCAGATCCGCGATGAGACGGGCGTTGGTGATTGCGATTCCTGCCTGGGAAGCCAGTGCCTGCGTTCGTGCCACATTGCGACCCAGAAACGGGACCACTTCATTGGTATCTGACCGCATGGCGTTGATGAGCTGGAGCACCCCAACGATGGTGCGTTCGTGATCCCAGATGGGCACCACCAGCATGGAACGAGAGCGGTACCCGGTGATCGCATCGTACTTCCGCGGTCCGCTGAAGTCGAAGCTGCTGGCTTCGTAGACATCGGGAATGTTGACAGTGGCGCCGGTGAGTGCTACGTAGGCGGACACGTACTCACGCTGCAGTGGGACCGGGGGCAGGTCCACTCGAACGCCGCTGACGCCTCCCATCCGAATACCGAACGTATCGTTATGGAGAATCTCGTACAGAAGCACTCTTGCCTTCGGATCCACCAGGTACAGCGTGCCGGCATCCGCCAGGTTCATCTCCCGGGCTTCGTCCAGGATCCGCTCCAGGAGTCGCGTGAGGTTTCTCTCTGCCGATAACCCAAGTGCGACCTCGGTGAGCCGCCGGAGATCCTCGGCGGCAGCGGTGCAATAGGCCTTGACGCGCAGGAGGGAACAGACCCGTTGTTGCACTGTGGTCGCGGTGAACGGGCGGAGCAGGAAATCGCCGACGCCGAGTTCGTGAGCGACGGTGGTTGCCGCATCCGGTTCCGCCGTCACGAGTGCCAGGAACGGGATCGGACTATTCCCGGCCCGTTGGCGCACAGCCGTCGCGAGGCGGGAGAGGTGTTCCGCCAATGCGGGCAGATCCAACACGATCAGGTCGGGACGGATGCCCTCCTCCAGCAGGGAAAGCACCTCCTCAATCCCTGACGCGGCGGATGCGGAGTGTCCTGCCTGCAGCAGCGTGGAAGTGAGGAATGCCCGACTTTCCGCGTCCGGGTCCACCACCAGGATCTCCGATGCCACGCGCGGTGGGCGTTTTTCGGGCGGCATGAGGGGCAATCCGTTTCGCTAGCAGGAAGAATGCCGGATGAGGACGTATGTTGGTCCGGGGACGCCGCGCGTGCCGCCCCCGCTCACGTTTCCGATCCTGCCCCGGGTCATTGCCGCCCCCCCGCGCTACCCATGTCTCCCCTCAGTCCTCAGGAAATCGCCCAGTTTCATCGCGATGGGTACCTCCGCTTCCGGTCGGTCCTGGACGACGCCGGTCTGGAACGTCTCCGGACGACGCTGGATCGCGTCATTCGGGAAGAACTGCACCGCGACGACACTTCGGACCTCCCGCCGGAATTCGCGTACGGCCACAACCGGAAGGGTTCTGCACGCGGCCAGGTCCGTCGTATCCACCAGTATGTGAACATCTGGAAGGTCGTACCTGAGTTTCGCGAGGCGATCCGCTTGCCGTTGGTGGTCGGCGCGGTCCGTCAGTTGATGGGCGATCGTCCGCTTCGTCTGTGGCACGACCAGATCATTTCCAAGCCGCCCGAAGACAACGAGAAGTTCGCCTTCCATCACGATTTCTACTTCTGGCCGCTGGATCGTCCTTCGATGATTACGTGCTGGTTGGCGCTGGACGACGCTACGCCCGAGAACGGCTGCATGCATGTCGTACCCGGCAGCCATCGCGACCCGCGCTTCCAGCCGCCGGACTGTGACCTGGCTGATGACTTACACCTCTCGCCCGCCCCACTCGGTCCGGGCGAGCCCGGCAGCCTGTACCAGGAAGTACGTACCTGGGACGCCGATCGCGCTCGTCCCGTACCGTTGCGCGCCGGGGAATGCATGTTTCACCACTGCCTGAATTACCACATGACGCCGAAGAATGTCACGGATCGCCAGCGCCGTGCCCTCATCCTGATCTACATGCCGGACGGCACCCGTTACAACCATGACCGGTCCCCGGCTCACCCCTGCACCACCTACCTGCACCTTGAGGACGGAGCGCTGATGGCTGGTGATTTCTTTCCGGTGTGTGGGTAGCAACCGATGGCGGACCGTCGAGGCTTGCTCCAGTGGCTGACCGCGGCCTGCGTCGCCGCCCCCACCGGCGGATTCAGCCTCGTCCCGCCTCGTCAGCCGGATCCCCTCCGGTCCTCGTCCGATTCCGGCGCCGGTGAGTGCGCCCAGGAGAAACCGATGCCGACCGGTTCTGATGTAGGCTCCCTCTTCCCCTTCATCGAAAAGCAGGTGCCCGCGACCCCACCAACCTACTCGTACGCCCGCCCGGAGTTCCAGGACCTACCCGCCTGGAAGCGTGTAGCCCGGGGTCGCCTGCTCGAACTGCTCCACTACCGCCCGGAAGCCTGCGAACCGGCGCCCGAGGTGCAGGAGCGGGTGGATGCGGGCGACCACTGGCGCGAGAGAGTCAGTTTTCGGACCACGCCGGATCTCCGCATCCCCGCTTATGTGCTGGTGCCGAAGGGGGGGCCAGCAAAAAAGCCCGGCATCGTTGCCCTGCACGATCACGGCGGGTTCTATCTCTGGGGCAAGGAAAAGCTCATCGAACTGCCCGGTGAGCATCCGGTCCTCACCGACTTCCGCGGGCGCTACTATGGCGGCCGAGCCACGGCCACCGAACTGGTGCGGCGCGGGTACGTTGTGGTCGTCGCGGACATGTTCTACTGGGGTGAAAGGCGGATGCTGCTCGACGATGACCCCGGCGACTGGCGGGAGCGTCCCCGCGACATCACACCCGAGCGGATTGCTGCCTTCAATCAGCGGGCCGGACAGAACGAGCAGCTCGTCGGCCGCACCCTCTATTCCGCCGGAATCACCTGGAGCGGGATCATGTTCTGGGACGATGTCCGGACCGTGGACTATCTGGTCTCACGACCCGATGTGGACCCACAGCGCATCGGTTGTGTGGGTCTTTCTGTGGGCGGCCTCCGCTCCTGCCACCTGGCGGCGCTGGATGATCGGATCCGGGCGGCGGTGGTGGTCGGCTGGATGTGCTCATTCCGGCACCAGTTGCGCCGCCATATTCGCAACACTATCGGCTTCACCAAGCTCGTGCCCGGCCTCTACCGCGACCTCGACTATCCGGACGTGGCGACGCTTGCGATGCCGAATGCCCTCCTCGTCATCAACGGCAGCAAGGACGGCTTGTTCGATCTGGACGGAGTCACGGCCTCGTTTCGGCACCTGGAAGCGTGCTACCGCAAAGCCGGGGTCCCCGAGAAGGTGCGCACCCGGCTGTTTGACACGCCCCACGAGTTCAATCAGGAAATGCAGGCTGAGGCTTGGGAGTGGTTGGATCGGTGGGTTCCGCGCACCGTACAGACCTGACGGAGGAGTACCGCGCCCGAGAGATGTCCCCGACTGTCGTCAGGCAAGCGCTTCCTCCAGCGACAGCACCTGCAGGTCCGGTGCGATGCGGGCGCAGAGCCCTTTCAGCACGGTTCCCGGTCCCGCTTCGATAGCCGTAGTGACCCCCTCAGCGACGAGCCGGCGCACGGTCTCCGTCCAACGGACGCTGCCGGCGAGTTGGCGGATCAGTGCCTCGCGCACCTCTTCCGGCGAACAGACCGGAGCTGCGGTGACGTTGGCCACGACAGGGATCCGGGCCGGAGTGAGTTCGACTCCCCGCAGCCAGTCCGCCATCTCTTCCGCGATGGTGGACATCAGACGGCAGTGGAATGGGGCCGAAACGGGGAGGCGAACGGCG
>SYMT01000338.1 GCA_005805375.1 Actinomycetota bacterium | reverse complement strand
CGTCCGTTGCAGGCTCACTACCTGTTCTGCCGAAAGTACTTCTGTCATCTCCGGTTCCTCCTTGTCGTTGACACCGAAAGGTTCGCCGGAACCGGGGATGATGACTCCTTTTTCCTACCTACGAATCCTGGTCACACCCATGCGGAAAGTCGCGCCCTCAAGATCCATAATCTCACCCAGAACCACTGTTCCCGGGGCCGGGACCTGCCGTTCGGGCGCGAGGTTGCCTGGAGTCGCCTGCTCCTGGCCCGTCGCTGCTCCGGCGAGAAGCAACCCGAGCACCAGCCCGCGCAGCACAGGCCGATCTCTTCCGATCCCCACACGGGCGCGCTTTTTGCTCATTATCCGCTTTCCTGACTTGTTCACAGCGCCGTTTCGGCCCGGCCCAGCGGATCCCGTCAGCGACCACGTGCGCTCAACGGCGCCGCGGCGTACGCCCGGACAGACCACGCCACATCTCTCTGCGCGGCCGCTCGGGCCCGGCCACCCCGGCTAGCACTTCGGACCAGAGCGAACCCCGCCATGCAAGCATACCCAACGCCGTAGAATCTGTCCGGACGGCAAGTGCGCAAAACCGGAACAGGGGGAAGGCGAAACACGTTCGCCTTCCCCCTGCCCCCGGGAGCAGGTGACATCGGCATCACCTACTCTCCAGATACGACCGGTTCGTTTGACTCAGTCTCCGTTGACGGCCATCGGGCTGACATCCCCCCAGAGCGCCTGATCCGGCCGAACTCCACGGTCGGAGAACGCAGCCGACAGCGGTCCGATCACGCTGTCACCCCAGAGCGCCCGGTCACCCCAGAGCGCCTGGTCACCCCAGAGCGCCTGCTCCGCCGCCACACCCCACCGGCCATTCTCCACCTCCAGACGGGGAGACACCGGGGCTTCGGGAGCACGCTCGCGCTCGGCCAGGGCCGCCGGGATGTTCAGGTATCCCGCGCCACGGCTGAACAGATCCGTCGCCGCGCCAGTCCCGCTCCACACCTTGGTCGCCGACTTCATCAGCCGGTACTTCAGGTCGTCCGGCGTGAGCGTCGGGTCCTTCTCGAGCAAGAGCGCTGCTGCGCCGCTGACGAACCCAGCCGCCAGGCTGGTTCCGGACAGCACATAGTATTCGCTCGTCTGCCGACAACCATCGCTCCAGTAGGCTGCAGGCGGAACCACGTTCTGCGGTCCGATCACACGCTCCAGGAGCGAGTTACGAGCCCGCAGCGACGCCACGCGGTTGCCCGGCGCCACCAGATCCGGTTTCACGACCAGATCGCCGGCGGTAGGTCCCCGAGAGGAGTAGGTCGCCATCACGTCATCCGTTCGCTGGACAGTCTCGCGGGTGTTCGTGGCGCCCACGGTCAGAACCATCGGGTCGTTGCCGGGGCTGTTGATGGTGCCGTAGGCAACACCACTCCGGGCGGAGTGCGGATTGACCCGTCCCCGGTTTCCGGCAGCACATACCACGAGCAGCCCTGCCTGCCACGCCTGCTCGGCTGCCTGGCAAAGCGGATCAGTGCGATAGCTTTCGTACGGCGCATGTCCCAACGACAGGTTGGCGATGCGGATCCCGTACTCATCCTTGTGCTGGATGCACCAGTCGAGGGCGGCGATGACGTCGCTCACCCGACCCTGCCCCAGGTGGTTGAGCACGCGCAGATTCACCAGTCCAACCTGCGGGGCGATCCCCCAGAAGGAACGAGTGTTGTAGACACGACCATTCAGGCGCTGGGTGGACAGGCGGGCGTTGCCGGCGACCACTCCAGCCACAGCCGAACCGTGACCGCACGGATCACCTGGACGAGTAGTAACCCCGCCGCGGGTGAAGTCCACCGATGCGAGAATGCGTGAATTGGATGACGCGGCCGCCGTGAGGTCGCGGGATGCCACGATACCGCTGTCCAGCATAGCGACAGTGACCCCCCGTCCGGTGAACCCAAGAGCCTGGCGGGCGACGTCGCCGCCCACCGCCGGCGCGCCGGCGCTGAGCACGCGTTCCACGGTCGGATCGAGACTGACACGGCGCGTAACCGAAAGAGCAGCCAGGCTCGGCACTGCTGCCGGGTCCGTAGCTCGTACCACGACCATCGGAAGTCGGGCAAAACGCCGGGTGACCTGCACCCCCGCGGCTTCCAGCGTGCGCACTGTGAGCGCGGTGGCCGGGGCCTGCAGTTGCACGATCAACGACAGCGACTGGGCAGAGCGCATGTGCCCTGCGCGGTGGAGGACGGCGGGTGCCGCCTTCTCCTCAAGCCGGTGCATTCGGTTCGAGACCGAGTGCGCGGCGACATGGGTAGTCACCAGACCGGCGAAGAGCAGCGTGAAAAGCCACGCCGGCTGTCCCCTGTGTGTTCTGGTTCCTCGAGATGACATCAGATAAATCCCTTGTGCTTGGCGGATGCCCCGGTTGTGGTTCGGACTGACACGCCAGGCGCTCACCGAAGTTGCGGAGTATTCAGGAGTAGGAAGTTCGTCAGTCACCCGAGGAGCGGATGCCCTTCAAGTGGTTCAGGGAATCACCCCAAAGCACACTGTCACCCCACAGAACGGAGTCACCCCAGATCAGCAGGCTCACCCAGAACGACTGATTCACCTGGACCTCGTTGCTCGCCGAAGCCACGTTGGAAGTCCAGCTTGTGGAGTCCCCCCAGAGCACGCTGGACCCGTACAGGGCCTGGCGCAGATTCATCAGATCAGCGCCGGTGTACTTGTTGGATCCGTGCAGAATGACGCCCGAGCGCGTAGTAGCGGCCCCTCCGATCGTCGTGGTGGACGGGATCGCCGCCGAAAGCCAGGACTGCCCGGTCGCCGCGGAGGCATTCACCAGCGACGCGGCCTTGGTCGCCAGCAGTGCGTTCACGCTGCCGGCGCCCTGCGTGATGACCGCCACACCGGGAGGGAGGAGGACGTTCAGAGCGTCCTTGAGCTGCATGTCTTCCGCGGTAAACATCAGCAGGCCCTTCACGGCGCCCGGGGTAAGGTTCGGGTTCGCCTGCAACATCAGGGCTGCGATACCCGCTACCTGCGGTGCGGCCATACTCGTGCCGGACAGCTCGAAGTAGTCGTTGTTGTATCCCGACACACGACTGCCCGGGTTTTCGTTGTCCAGCGTGCTGCCCGTGCTGCGCAAGGAGACGATCTTGTTGCCCGGGGCGACCACGTCCGGCTTGGCGAACTGGTCGAGTGCGGTCGGACCACGGCTGCTATACGAGCAGACTACATCGTCGGTGCGGACGGTGGTTGCTTTGGTGTTGCCGGCTCCCACAGCAATGCTGGCAGGCTCATTCGCGGGGCTGGAGATGCCGCCATAGCGAACTGCGCCCTCCAGATCCTTGCCCTTGTTGCCTGCCGAGCAAACCACGACCAGGCCGGCCTGCACGCAGTTGCGCACCGCAGCGCACAACGGATCAGTAGTGGCGCTCTCGGCGGGGTCCCGCCCAACCGAAAGGTTGACCACGCGCAGGTTGTAGGTCGTCTTGTTCGTCACGCACCAATTGAGCGCGGAAATGAGCCCACTCGCGGTGCCGCACCCGCTGGCATCGAGCACCTTGAGGGCTACGATGTTGGCTTTCGGCGCCACGCCGCGGAACAGCCCACTCGAACTGGCTCCGTTCCCCGCGATAATGCCCGCGACGTGGGTACCGTGCCCGTAGTCGTCGTACGGCGTCGTCTGGGTGCCGACGAAATCCTGGAACGCCACCAGCCGCGAACCCCCAGACCCGGCGAAGTCGGCCAGTCCGGCCTTCACGCCGGAGTCAACCACGGCGACGCCCACACCGGCGCCGTTGGTGTTGACATTGCCCGGGCTTACAACCGCAGTCCATGCCTGATCGGCGCCCTGCGCTTCCACATCCTGATCCCAGGTGCTTTGGAGCTGCCGATCCGGTGAGATCCAGGCCACTTCCGGGAGCGCAGCAAGCGCGAGCAGAGCCCGATAGGGGATGCGCATCGCCGCACCGTTGATCACCCGGAACTTCCGGCGCAGGTCGCCACCGGCGAAACGGGAAATGACTTCCGCATCGTCATTATTAAGGGACGCCGGACTGCGAAACTGCACGATGACGGACTTCTTGGTCGCGCTGGTTCGGTATGCCAACGCCTGTGCCTTGAGGTCGCCCGAGATCGTTTGGTTTCCCCTGGGGGGTGGGCCGGCGGCGATTGCACGCGGCACAGTCGGGCCCGCCATGCCGAGCGTGGCGAGGCCAACGGCCGCTCCCGCCAGCAGCAAGCGGGGAACGGCCCCGCGCCGGCGCCAGCGCAGGCTCGAGGCATGCATCTGACCCGCCAGTCGCGGAGTCTGCTTCCGGAGGCCGGTGACATTCTGCGAAGGCATTGGTTGCTCCTGAGGCTCGGCGGCACTCTCGCCCGATCGGACGGACCGCCGCCGGTCTGTGTCTACACGAACCTGTCGTCCGTTGACGCCAGACTCTACGACCTCTGATGGAGTTGCTACTATCGGTCAGAAGGGTGAGTTTCCCTCGTCTCAGGGGATGAAATCGGCGTAGTCGGAAGGACTACGCGGAGTCATCCCTCGCGACAGTCTCGACACGGGAACGGCCGCCGACGGCACGGCACGCGGCATTCCCGGCTGGCTTCATACGGAAAGGTAGGAAGGTGTCGCACCGGATGGATATACTGAAGCGGTGTTTTCACAACGCGAGAGGCTGCAAGCCCGGGCTCGCGCCCCATTGAACCGTCACCGCGATCCGTGACCACCAAACAGTTGCGCCGAACTGCGCGGACGCAGTGCCTGTGGAGCACAGGGGAGAAACAGGGTCTTGGCTCAGGGAACGGATCCGAATGAATGCCGGCCACCCGGTGCGTCAACCCCCGCGCGAGGCGTCAGGAGGTGGGTAGGATTTCTGCTTCTGTTCGCGCTCGCCGTAGGCGCGGGCAGTGCCGTGTCCCTCCACGGGCAGTTCCTGGGTGAGCGGAACTGGTTTGCCAGCCTGTGGCGGATGAAGGACACCGTCGGCACGCTGATCGACCCGCGCAGCCAGTTTCCCGGGCGCGATCGCCTGGTCATTCTGTGCATCGGCCTGGATCGAAACATCTTTGTGAGCCGCGACCCAAAGCTGCGCCACCTGGTCGGGCAACCGTATACCAAGAATGCTCGCGCGGATGTCCTCATGGTGGTCGGGCTCGACCTCAAGCAAAAGACGGTGGGAGTCCTCTCCATCCCCCGTGACACCCGCGTCCGCCTGCCGGGGCGACAGTCATATTCCAAGATCAACGAGGCCCACGCCGTTGGAGGGATAGACTACACTCGGGAGGCCGTTGCCGAGTTTCTCGGCACACCGATTGACTACGCTGTCGTCATCCGGCAGGAAGCGCTCGCGGCCGTGGTGGATGCCCTCGGGGGAGTGCAGGTCCAGGTCAAGAAAGACATGGACTACGACGACAACTGGGGTCAATTGCACATCCACCTCAAGCAGGGTGAACGGACTCTTAACGGCACGCAGGCAGTCGGTTACATGCGGTTTCGGAAGGATGAGGAAGGCGACCTTGGGCGTATTCGCCGGCAGCAGGAAGTCATCCAGCGACTTGCCTCCCGGGCGAAAGATCCCACGGTGATTCTCAAGGCCGAACCCGTGATTCAGGCGATCCGCCAGCATGTCCAGACCGACCTCTACCCACAGCAACAGTTGGCGCTCGCGCACCTTTTCCATCGAATGGAACCCGGTGCGGTCCGGACAGTATCGTTGCCGATCGAGGCAACCCGCACCATACGGGGCGTCTCCTATGTGGTGGCGGACGACGAACGAAAGCCGGCGGTAGTGCGATGGCTGCTCCAGGGTGACCCGGACGGCATGAACCCGCTGATCCGTGTGGACCTGCGCAACGCCAGCGGCAGTCGGGCTACGTATCAGCGAGTGTACCAGTTGCTTCGGCGGTGGGGATTTCGTGTCGTCCGCCGAGGCCGGGTTCCGGGCGATCCCACGGAGCGGACCCGTGTGGTGCAACACTCAAAGCTGGTGGGCGCGGGTAGACGCGTGCTCCAGAAGCTGGGCCTTGCCTCTGACGTTGAAAAAGATGCTCAGAGTGAACCGGGACGGGCCGACGTGACGTTGTACGTCGGGCGAGACCTGGTGCGGAATCCCGTGTTGGCAATGGCTGACCACCTGGATACCGAGCCCGAGGCTGCACCGAAGCCGACTACCGCCACGGACGCCGAGGACAGTCAGCTACCGCCCCGGGTCACGTCGCCCGTGGCCCCTCGGGTAGAGATCCATCCCATTCAGGAACTGCGACCTACCACAGACGCAGGTTCACGGCCGCCGCCGGATGCGGCAGGGTCCGAGCCGCTCGGACCCACGCCGCCTGCTGCCCCCACTCCGGCACCCACCGGGGACGCACCCAGCGTTTCCAATCCAAACACCAGCGGCTGACCGCCAGCGTATTCGCAGACTCCGGGCTGCTACCCAGGCCGTCTCCGACATCTGATCTTGTGTCGGAAATCGGCGTCTAGGTGATGGACAGCGGATCCGGAGTCTCCGAACTCGGCTTCGAAGATCCCGATGCCACCGCGCGGCCCGCTCCGCAACAGACGGCAGCGCTCCCCGGTGGCCTCTGGGCGGAGGTGTGCGGTCCAGTCCCAGTGGGGCGAGTCCGACACAAGTTGAGCTGAGAAAAAGCGTCCCGGCGCCCGGTGAGGTGCCGCCGCTCGGCGCATCACCCGGAAGCCTGTGGGGTAGGTCGTACACTGCTGCGTCGGGACACTCTGGGCAGATGTCCGGCCACATACCCGTCGGCGCGTGGGCTAGCCCGGCACAGATCCCGTCCGGCAGCGTCGCGGAGCGCCGCCGGCACTGGTTCGGCTCGTTCGCTGTCACGAGCACGCCGGGCGCTCCGAGGGCGCCCACAGCCGCTTCCGGGAACTACCGCAAGTCCAGTTCCGCCTTCGCGCGGTAGAAGAGCACCTGCCCGTTCTCACGGCGCGAGGTGACTTCGAACCACACCGTGCTGTCCTTCCCCGGAGCCCCATCGGGCGCCACGCGCAGCATCCCTTCCCCCTCTGACGAGCCGGGGGGCACCCGGACGGGATCCATGGTGACACCCTGCATCCCGGCTCCCGGCTCCGCCCGGATCTCAGCCGGGCCCTGGGATGTCGCGGTCCGCCCGAGCACGAACCGTACGGCGACGCTCTCGCTCCTGCGCACTCGCAGCACCTCGGGCTCCACTGCCAGGCTCAGCACCGGCGCCTGAGTCCGCGCCACCGTGTTTTTCACCGATGTGACCGAGATGTGCCACTCGCGCCCCCTTGCGTCCCGCGTCAGCGCCTCGCCCTTCACATGGGCACGGATAATCTCGTTGCCGCGAGGCCCCTGGGGCAAACGCATCGGGATGAAGACCGTGGATTCCTGGGTGGTTACCGTCAGGGGTTCAAAGGTCACCCCGTACGGATTTCGGGGCTGCCGGTCCGCCATCGAAAGATGAATTGGAGCGGTGAAACCGGGCTTGCGCTTCACAAACACCTTCGCCGGGACGATGGTGCCCAGATTCAGGAAGTGATAGTAGTCGTCCGCCTCGATCTCAAAGGGGCTGGGGAATTTCACGGTCACCAGCACCGGATCTACGAATCGCGGAGCCGAGCCGATAGCTCCCCAGTCAGCCGGGTTCGCCACCGGCGCGCGCACCCCCCGACGGGCCTCTCCGTCACCGATGGCAGCCACCCCGACGAGCTTCACTGCGGCACTACCGGAGGGACCGTCAGCGGCGGCTACAAACGACAACTTACCGGCGTTCTGATTCGCAGCCAGCTCGAGCGGCTCAACAGTGACGCCCTCGGGCAGCCCTTCTGCAGTGAGCCGCACCGGGCCGGCAAATCCCCCCAACCGCTGTACAGCCACATCCAGGACCGCCTTGCCCCCCGGAGCCAGATCCACGAGCTCGGTCTTTGCGTCCAACCGGAAGTCGGCCGGCTGTAATTGCGCTTCCAGGCGGTACGTCAGACGGTCTCCGAGCGAGCTCATTCCGGCGTCGCGGAGCCGAATCGCGTACTCTCCGTCGGCAGGGGCGGCGAAATGGAGCACCGGGTCGCGTGAGCCGTCCGCGCCGTCGTCTGTAGTCGCCAGGGTCTTGCCATCCGGGCCGATCAGCGCGAGTTCGGCGTCTGCGGCTGCCCCGATACGCTCTACCCAGCCCTCGAAGCGCCAGTGCGCGCCTTTAGCCAGGGTCGCACGATAGACATCCACATCCCCGGGGCGGGAGAAGCGACCGTACACGACGCCACCGTCCGGAAACGACTTTGCTGCCTCCAATGTGTCATTGGGCTCGACTTCCACCGGACCCGACATCTCCAGCCGCGGCAGTGGGCGATTCTTCAGGGAGAGGCGGTAGACGAACTGCGGCATTCCGAGATGCGCGAGATGATGCACCTCCACCACATACGTCCCGTCCCGGGTAGGGACGTAGTCCACCGCGGGGTCCAGGCCGTAGGTGTCTTCCGCCTGTGCGACTACCCGCCCATCCGGACCGTAAAGGCGCAGCGTAGCGTCCAGAACACTGCACGTGGGGTCGCTGGAAGGGCCGCCGAACTGCCCGGCAAAGACGTTGGTGTCAATCGGCCCACCCAGGCGCGCAGCAAGCACGTCTGCGGAAAAAGGTTCCCCCGCGCGAAGCTGAACTACATAACGATCCCGATCACCATCCGGGTTGCAGCGGCCGTTGACCGTCACGGGCAGGGTCACCGACTGGCCCTTCTCCGCCCCGGCGGCTTCACTCTCGTTGACCTCCGGCAGGTCGCCCACGACGAAAACCCGACTGCCTACCCCCCCGTTGAACGTGGCGATTCGGAACTGGACCGGGCCGAGCGGTGCATCGCGACGCACCGTCAGCGTAGTCTGCCGATCCCGCGCCTGGGGCGGAGCAGTCACTCCGGTTCCAGGGCTTAGGTGGAAGTCACACAGCGTAGTGACATTTTCTCCGTGAATCGTCACCTTGGTCTGGGTGCCCTGCTGCCCGCCGGCCGGGAAGAGATAGACGTGCTGCGGTTCACTCTTCTGGGCGGAAGCCGCCGGGGCGAAGAGAACGGCAAGGAAGAGGCAAGTCCGGATGCGCATAGGAGAAGAGAGCCATCGGCGTCGAGAAGTGCGAAGACCCGGCGTCGGCCGTGTGGAAAGACGGCCGACGCCGGGTCGAGCAGGACCGCAGGTCCTTACAGGAGTTCGTGGATCGGCTCGCCGTCCGTCACGACCTGGACGGGACGGCCCAACGGGGTCTGGACGATGGTCTGGTAGTCTACCCCGAGTGCGGTGTAGAGGGTAGCAGCCAGATCCTCCGGCTTCATCGGGCGCTCAAGAGGGTACTCTCCCCTGGCATCCGACTTCCCGACCGCGATCCCGTTGCGCAACCCGCCGCCGCCGATCAACACCGGCGACAGGTGCGGCCAGTGGTCGCGCCCGCCTTCTTTGTTGATCTGGATGGTGCGGCCGAACTCCCCGAACATGACGACCACGGTGTTATCCAGCAGACCCCGATCGTCGAGATCTTGCAGCAGGCTGCTGAGGCCGGCATCTACCTGCGGGAGCAGATCATCCTTCAACGTGGGGAAGATCGTGGTGTGGTTGTCCCATCCCCCGTGATCTACCGAGACAAAGCGGCATCCCGCTTCGACCAGCCGCCGGGCCATCAACAGGCTCTGGCCGAAGGTGGAACGGCTGTAGCTGTCCCGCGTTTTCTCGGGCTCGCGGCCGATGTCGAACGCTTTGCGGGCCGCCTCACTGGTCACCAGATCGTAGGCCTTCTGGTAGAACGTATCCATCGCGGTCGCACGTGCGCTGCCGGTGCGGAGAGAATCGCGCAGAGAGCCATCCAGCGACGCGCGCAGGCGGCGGCGTTCGTCCGCCCGGCTGGCCCCGACCCCGGGCGCGGTCGTCAGATCGCGCACCCGGAAACTGGGTGATGCCGGGTCACTTTCGATGACGAAGGGCATGTAGCCCGGGCCGAGAAACGCCGGACCACCATAGGAGAGCAGCATCGGCAGGCTGATGAAGGGCGGGAGGTCTCGCTTGATCCCCTTCTGCTGCGCCACCACGGTGCCGATGAACGGATGCTGGTTGTTGGGCCGGGTGGTCGTCTCCACGAAGGTAGGCGTGGGGTGCTTGCCGGTACACATATAGTGAGCCCCACCGCCATGCCCGGCGTTCGTGTGCGAGAGGGAGCGCAGCACAGAAAATCGGTGCGCCCCGCGGGCGAGGCGCGGCAGGTGCTCACAGATGTCGAACCCCGGCACATTCGTGCGAATGGGTTTGAACTCGCCCCGAGTCTCGGCGGGCCCGTCCGGTTTGAGGTCGAACATCTCCAACTGGCTGGGGCCGCCGGAGAGGTAGATCAGGATGCAACTCGGGTCCGACGTCTTCTTCCGCCCGGGTACAGGCGCAGGTCCGGCGGCCCGGGCCGCTTCTGCCTGCAGGAGCGCAGGGAGAGACAGCCCAAACGAGGACAGGGCGCCCACCTGGAGCAGATCTCGACGACGGATGCCATCACAGTAGCGGGGCATAATGTATTCCTCCGTACCTTCCTTGCCGGCCCCAAGCGCCGGTTGTCCCCTAATGGTTGAACGCGAACTCCAGAGTGTTCAGTAGCGCCCAGAGAAT
>SYMT01000337.1 GCA_005805375.1 Actinomycetota bacterium | reverse complement strand
CGGCGTGCGGCTCCTCGCACCCGAGATGGCCGCCCTGGAAACGCAGATCGAGCGTCTCCCGGCACTGGGGAAGTGGTTCGTGACCATCCCGGGAGTGGTCCCCGCCTGACGGGAGGATTAATTCTGCGCGGTTCCCTAGGTGAAGTAGGTCATGAACCACTGACCGCCGGCCGACTGCTTCACAACGTTCTCGGCGTTGCCCTTGATCCACTTGGAATGCCCATCCAGGAACATGAAGTTCCCGCCTTCGTGATGGATGTGGGCGGCTTCGCAGCCGAAGAGGCTCAGGTTCGCTCCCCCGGCAGTCAGAGTCACGCCGTCCGCCACCAACGCCGTTTCAGCGGGCCGGAGTACCTGCGGCAGCCCGATGTAGATCTGCGGCGGCGTGTTGCGGCTGCTGATCCACCCGCTGCCGGCGTGCTGAAACAACGGGTTCGACGGGCTGTTGGCGCCGGTGCGCTTGGTGCGCAGGACGGCCATCGGCTGAGCGATTCCGTAGTGTGACAGCAGCAGCGTGGGCGGGAAACCCGGATCAATCGCGCCCGGTCCGTTGCATTCAGGCTTGTTGGAGGCGGTCTTGATCTTGGCTTCGGACCAGGACGGGCACTGCATCACTCCGGACGGAGGGTTGCTGCCCCCATTCTTCAGGTAGGGCTGAATCTGCGTGGTCCAGAGGCGCTGCTGCTGAGTTGCCCCGGGACCGAGCAGCCAGGGCAGGATCATTTCGTCATAATCCTGCGCGTACATCAGGATACCGGTCCCAATCTGTCGCTGGTTCGAAAGGCACTGAGTCTGTCGCGCCTTCTCCCGGGCCTGGGCGAAGACCGGGAACAAGATTGCAGCAAGTATTGCGATGATTGCAATCACCACAAGAAGTTCGATGAGGGTGAAGCCTTTCCGGCGTGCCATCAGTATTTCTTTCCCACGGGTCTGTGTGCGTGATAAGTTCTACAAGGCGAGGGGCTGGCTGCGACGAACTCACGGGTTTTCTTGTCTGCGAAGGGGTTCCGCCACTTCGTCAGATTGATTCGGCGTTCGGGATGGAAGTTAGACCCTCCCCGGCTGCCACTCCTGCAAGAACGGTGCCGAAGTCCTGACCCAATTCGCCACTGTGGGCAGGATTGACACGGTTTTCGTGCGAAACTGCCCGTGCCACATTCCGCGCACCCGGCCACGTTTGATACTGGCGGCAGATTGCGCCGGCTGGAGAGGGAAAATGATCCGACGAAACAGGGTTCTGGGGGTGCTGGCAGCGGTGGCCGCAGTGGCGGGGAGCCTGGGGGCCGCCACCGCGCAGGCGCCGCCCCAACTGCCGTCAGACGATCTCTTCAGCAATCCACTGCGCTCGCTCCACCGATTTGACGACTTCGTCTACACCGCGGGCGAGCGAAAGAACGAAGCGGCCGCCAAAGTCGAACGACTGCGGGCTACTCTGAAGACGCGAAAGTTGGACGGCCTGGTCATTGCCACCGAGCGCAACCTGAATTGGTTGACGGCGGGCGGCAAGGACAATGTCGTCTGGGCGCAGCGCGAAACGGCAGTGAAGCTGCTGGTGACGCCCGACCAGTTGTTGCTCATCGCCAACAACATTGAGGCGCCGCGATTGATGACCGAGGAACTCGACGGACTCGGGTACCGGGTGGTGCAGTTCCCGTGGCATGACGCGGAAAGCAAGGTGCTCGCACCGCTGGTGCGCGGAAAGAAGGTTGCCTTCGATCTTCCCGCAGTGGCGGCGGAGTACGGCTTCGACCCCAACGCAACCGCGTTCGACTTCACGCCGGTCTATTATCCGATCACCCCCGGCGAGTTGAAGAAGCTGCGCTGGCTTGGGCGCAAGACGTCCGAAGTCCTGGAGCAGATCGCCCAGGTGGTGCGACCGGAGATGACGGAGCGCGACGTACAGTACCTGCTCCAGCGGGAGTGCTGGTATTGGGACATCTTCCCCACCGTGGTGCTGTCCGCTGCCGACGAGCGATTCATCACGTACCGGCATCCGGTCGTGGTGGGCGAACGGATCAAGCGGTACGTGGCCTTGAACGTCTGCACGCGCCGCTGGGGACTGGTGATTTCCACGACACGGCTGGTACACTTTGGGGACCCTCCCCCGGCGCTGAAAGAAGCGTGGGACTCGGGCCCCGCAGTCTGCGCCGCGATGTGGGCGGCCTCACGGCCGGGAAACACCCTCGGGGATGTGATCAACGCCGCGCAGCGGGCGTATGGGAAGATCGGGCACCCGGATGAATGGAAGTTGCACCATCAGGGCGGAATGATCCTGGGCCTGGAACGGCTGTATCTGGTGCCGCCCGGGGACCGCACACGAATCGTGCCCGGAATGGTACTGGCCTGGAATCCGACCGTGCAGGGGACCAAGTTTGAGGACACAGTCGTGGTGCGGCCGGACGGCGCCCTGGAGAACCTTTCGTTCCCGGAGAAGAGCCGCTGGCCCGCGGTCGAAGTCTCGTTGGACGGCAAGAAGTATCGGGTGCCG
This sequence comes from Actinomycetota bacterium, assembly GCA_005805375.1. Lineage (GTDB taxonomy): Bacteria > Armatimonadota > SYMT01 > SYMT01 > SYMT01 > SYMT01. Next base: position 1,317 of record SYMT01000337.1, on the reverse strand, counting down.
GGGCTGCTGGTACGCCCCGCCGGGCATTGAGCCGGCCGGTGACGGACCCAGCCGACGCATTCGCGCGGATCGTGCCGTGGGTCCGTTCACAGTTCCCGCAGATCGAGACCACGCGCGACGGCGAACACCGCACCTATCTGGATAACGCTGCGGGGACCCTCGTCCCGGAGAGCGTGGCGTCGGCAATGGCGGATGCAGCGCTCTGGGCAAATCCGCAGCCGCACCGGACGTGGCCCGCTGCGACGGAAACAGACCGTCTTGCGAAGCGCACGCGCACCCTCCTGGGTGACTTTCTGAACGCCGGGCCCGACGATCGCATCTACCTGTCGGAATCCACCACCGCCTCACTTTTCAAGTTGCGCGAGGCGCTCGAACCGCAGTGGGGAGCGGACTCTCGCCTCATTGTGACAGACTGCGATCACTTTGCGAACGTGAGTCCATGGGAGTGGCGGGCGGAAGGTCACTGGGAAGTGGCCCGGGTGCGGATGATGGACGACGGTCGCCTCGATCTCGACTCACTGGAAGAAGCAGTCACCGCACACACGCGGGTTGCCGCGCTCCCCCTGGCGAGCAATGGACTGGGGACGCGCATTCAGGTCGAAGCGGCGGTCGCGATCATCCGGGCGCGGGCCCCCGCTGCCTGGATCGTGGTGGACGCAGTGCATGGCGCGCCGCACGTGCCGCTGGACGTGCAGGCGCTCGGCGCCGATGCGGTGGCGTTCTCCACCTACAAGCTCTTCGGTCCATTTGCCGGGGTTCTCTGGATTCGGGGAGAACGGCTCGCCGAACTCTCTCCCTACCACGTCGAGCCGCACACGGATCCGGCCACGATCCTGGACTGGGGCACGGCCAACACCGCCACTCTGGCCGGGATCACCGCTGCGCTCACGTACCTTTCGCGGCTTGGCGAACGGATGGAACCGGTGTCCGTCGGACAATCACCCGGCTTCGAGCGCCCCCGGCGGCTGTTCAAGCTCGCCATGGGGGGAGTCCAGGCGTACGAAGCTGAACTTTCACGCCGGGTACTCACCGGGCTGGCCCGCCGGACCGGCATCACTCTCCTGGGCGTGCGCGAGCCGCACCGTACATCCGAGCGAGTGCCGACATTCGCATTCGTGGGCACACTGGAGAATCCTGCCTGGGAGGAGGCGCTCTGGAGGCGTGGGCGTATTCAGGTCGCGGCGGGCAACCACTATGCCGGTTCACTCCTGCGCGGGCTCGACTCCGACGGGGCAGTCCGGGCGAGCTTCGCACACTACAACAGCCTGGAAGAAGTGGAGCTTTTCCTGCGGACGGTGGATGGGCTTTGCACGGAGG
>SYMT01000004.1 GCA_005805375.1 Actinomycetota bacterium | reverse complement strand
GGACCGCTTCGATGGTGGGAGCGACGGACATAACACCACCTGGAGGCCCGCACGCGGGCAGGGCACTCAGAGGAGATTACGCTGCCCGAATCCAAAAGATTCCCTGAACCGCGAAATACGGGCTAAGAGCGCATTTCATCATTGAGACTGCACTGCAAGGCGTCAAACCATGATGGCGATCATCGCGAGGTCGATGAGCTACTCGCTGATGCCCGGGAGGTACTCATTGTCCTTCGAGAAGCCGGCGCCACCGGTTCAGCCACCCCAGGGTCCGCTCCACGACCCAACGGTGCGGCAGGACGACAAAGCCTTTCCCGTCGTCCGCACGCCGCACGATCTCCAGGACGCAGTCGTAATGCGCGGTCACCCACGCCTCCAGCGTGCCGCGATACCCTCTATCCACCCAGATTTTTTGCAGACGCTCCCGGAGTGCGGGCTCTCGACGGGTGCGCTCCAGCAACAGCTTGGCGCCGTCACGGTCTTGCACCCCGGCACTATGCACCACGAGCGCCCAGAGCAATCCCAGCGTATCTACCAGGTGATGCCGCTTGCGTCCTTTGACTTTCTTCCCCGCATCGTACCCCACCGAGGCGGAGCCCCACTTTTTCCGTGGTCTCCACCGGCCGGCTGTCCATGAGTGCCGCCGTAGGCGCGGGGTTCTTGCCGGCTCGCAGCCGGATCTCGCGGCGGATGGCGTCGTGGAGGTGTTCCCACGTGCTGTCCGCCTGCCACTTGCGCAGGTAGCCGTAAACCGTATCCGCAGGGGGAAGGTCGTGCGGGAGGTAGTCCCAAGCACAGCCGGTCCGCAGCAAATAGCGGAGGGCGTTCATGATTTCCGGCAGCGCGACCTCGCGGGCCGGCCGCGCAGTGCTTCGCCAGGCAATCGGGGCTCCACGAGGGCCCACTGGGCGTCGGAAAGGTCGGAGGGACAGGGGCAACGCTCGAACATCACTCGTTCCTGCGCCGGCTCCCGAAGGGCGCGGACCTTCATGATGCCCCAAGCTGCCACCTACGGTCCGGGCTGTGCCAAATGTAACCTATATTTATAAAATACCCTCTGAGCAGCGGCACGCGGTTCCGGGCAGGCGCGCTCCGGCCTACTCCCGCCGCTCGCCGAAAGCCTGTTTCCCAACGCGGTCCGCAAGGGGCCCCGCGGGCTCCCCCTGCGTCTGGCCCATGGATGACTAGCGCCCAGGCGTCTCAGCGTCCCGGCGGGTTTGGAAGGAGGGGGAGACGGCCTCTCCGCTGTTCCAGACGCGTAGTTCGAGGTCGAAGCGCCGGATGTACTGATAGAAGCAGAGATTCAGCAGAAAGAGGCCCAGCAGCACGGCCCCGACCGGAACCAGCACCGAGTACCGGTGCTCCAGGAGTGCCTCCAGGCCGGCGGTGAGCAGCCATAGCTGAAGCATGACGTCAATGCCGATCAGCCAGAGGAGGCCGGTGAACATGGTGGTGCCCTGGGCTTGCCGGCTCATTTCAGATCTCCACTCCCACCGCATAGAGATCTTCTCCGCGCCGCTCCAGGCGAATCTGGGGGAGCCGTCGGGTGGGAGGGCCCCCGGTGGGACGTCCGTCATTCGTGGCAAACGACCCGTGATGGCACGGGCAGAAGAGCGAGTCCGATTGCGGGCGGTGGACCACCGCGCAGGCCAGGTGGGTGCAGACCTGAGAATAGGCGCGAAATTCCCCGTCCGGCCGGCTCACCAGGATACACGGATCCTCCTCGGTGGGATAACGGAAGAGGCGCGAGCCACCGGCCGGAACCTCGCCCACCCCACAGATGCGCTGGGCGGAGTACGCCGTGTGCTCCGGGCGGGCGCCCATTACCGCCAGCGCGGCGCCCGCGGCCGCCAGCAGCCCGGATCCCTGGGTGAGAAACTTCGCCAGCTCACGCCGGGTGACGTAGTGATCGGCCTCCCACTCCACCGGGAAGTCCTCGTGCCACGGGCACCCCCGGCAGGGCGAGGGCGAAACACTTGCATCTGCTTTCATGTTCATCCTTTCCGTTCGGGTGAGCCGAAGCCCCGCCCGTGTGCCGTGGCGCCTACCTTCCCTCCAGCAGGGACGCCACATCATCACGATCGGCCGGGGTGTCTGGTCCCGCGCCACCGCCGGCTGCGGTCGTCAGTTGTATGAGCATCTGCTCCGTAGGGGGCGGCACCACCACGAAGACCCGCGTGCGCACCGTCTCGCCGCCGAATACCCATTCGTTCACGGGCGTGCCCCGGCGATCGCGCCGGAAGTCATCCAGCGTGGTGTAGCTGAGCGCGCCGGAGGGGCAGACCGTGGCGCACATGGGCTTCTTGCCGATGGAAGTGCGGTCATAGCACATGTCGCACTTCATCATCTGGTCCACCTCGACGGTGTAGCGCGGCACGCCGAACGGGCAGGCAATCACACAGTTGGTGCAGCCGATGCAGCGGGGCTTCAGGGAACTCTGCACCACGCCGTCCGGGGTTTTCTTGATGGCGTCCGCGGGGCAGACCCGGGCACAGATCGGGTCGGCGCAGTGCATGCACACCTGCGGTGCAGTCTGGACACTGTCGGCCCGGCGGATCGTCTCCAGGTGAATCATGGAAACGCCCCGGTGTGTGTCGCATTCCTGGCACGCCTGCACGCAGGCCTGGCAGCCGATGCACCGGTGATAATCCACGAAGAAGTTGAGCTCCATCAGTGAACCCCTCCGGCTTCGGAACTCAGGCGCGACAGCGGGTCGTCCGGAGCGGTCGTTTTCGACACGCGCACAGCGCAGATCTTGTACTCGGGGATGTTGGAGATCGGATCAATGGCGCGGATCGTGCAGTTGTTCGCCGAGCGGTCGTGCGGCCAGTGGTAGGGGACAAAGACGGTGTCGGGGCGGATCGTGCGCACGACGAGCGCCCGCACCGTCACCGCGCCGCGCCGGCTCTCGACCTTCACGAAGTCCCCCTCCTGCACTCCGAGCTTCTCCGCCAGGCGGGGATGGATCTCGCAGCGGGGTTCCGGATATTGATCCAGGAGCGCCCCGATCCGGCGGGTCTGTGTCCCGGAGAGGAAGTGCGAGACCACCCGGCCCGTCGTGAGCACGATGGGATATTCCTCGTCCGGCTCTTCGGCGGCGGGGCGCCACTCCACGGGCAAGAAGCGGGCCTTGCCGTCCGGATGCCCGAAGCGGAGGTCTTCGTAGAGCCGCGGCGTGCCCGGATGGTCCTCGGAGGGACAGGGCCAGCAGACCCCCATCTCGCGATCAATCCGCTCCCACGTGATTCCGGAGTAGTCCGCCACCGCGCCCCTGGTGGCGACCCGGATCTCCTCGAAGATGTCGCGCGGCGTCTGGTACGGAAACTTCTCCGCGGCGCCGAGCCGGGCCGCGAGGTCACAGATGATGCGCCAGTCGTGGCGGGCATCCGGGGGAGGGGCCACCACCTGCTTGTGGTGGATCACGCGCCCTGCGACATTCGTCGTTGTCCCTTCGTCCTCTTCGAGGAGGGCGCCGGGGAAGACGAGGTCCGCGTACCGCGCCGTTTCGGACATGAAGAAGTCAATGCACGTGTAGAACTCGAGGCGCTCGAAGGCCTCCCGCACATAGTTTCCGTCCGGCAGGCTCACCGTGGGATTGAAGCAGAGGGAAAGCAGCCCCTTGATCTTTCCCTCGTGAATTGCCTCCACGAGCGGAACCGTGGAGAGACCCTTGTGCGGGATGCTCTCCTCCGGGACGCCCCACACCGATGCCATGATCTTCCGGTGCTCGGGATTCTCGATGTCGCGCGCGCCCGGAAGCTGATCCGACTTCTGCCCCTGCTCTCGCCCGCCCTGCCCGTTTCCCTGGCCGGTAATCATCGCGTAGCCGCAGCCCTCGCGGCCGATGCGCCCGGTGGCCAGCGCGAGATGGATAGCGGCGATGCAGTTCTCCACCCCTTTGCTGTGGTGCTCGATCCCCCGCGCGTGCAGCACGAAACTGGTGGGCGCCGGTCCCCAGAGTTCCGCGGCCTTCACGATGAGCGAGGGGGGAACGCCGGCAATTTTCGCGGCGTACTCCGGGGTGTACTTCCGCACCACTTCTTCCAGTTGCTCCCAGCCCACGGTGTGTTTCGCAATGAACTCGCGGTCAATCCAGCCACGCTGGATCATCACGTGCAGCATCCCGTGGAATACCCCGATGTCGCCCCCCGAGCGGACCGGGATGAAGAGGTCCGCGGTGCGCGCTACCGGAGTCATACGCGGGTCGAGCACGATCAGGCGGGCGCCGTTCTCGCGGGCCTGCCAGAGATAGTCCGTGGTGATCGGTGCGCATTCGCCGACGTTAGCGCCGGCCACCAGCACCACTTTCGCTTTGCAGATGTCGCTCCAGGGATTGGCGGCGCGATCAATGCCGAGCGTCTTCTTCGCGGCGGCGGCGGCGGAGACCATGCAGAGGCGGCCGTTGTAGTCCACGTTGGCGGTGCGGAGCGCCACCCGCGCGAACTTGCCCATCAGGTACGCCTTCTCGTTGGTCAACGAGGCGCCGGACAGAATCGCGAAGGCGTCATTCCCGTGTTCCTGCTGAATGCGCCGGATCTCGCGCACGGTGCGCTCGAGCGCCGCTTCCCAGGAAATCGGCACGAACCCCTGGCCCGCGCGGCGCTCCAGCGGAGACTTCAGCCGATCCGGATGCTCGTCCTGCATGTAGCGCTTCACACCCTTGGGGCAGAGCTTGCCGCGGTTGAACGGAAACTCTTCCCACGGCTCGAACCCCACCACCCGGTTGTCCTTCACCTTGAGCTGGATGCCGCATTGCTGCCCGCAGAAGCAGCAGTGCGTCTTCACGACCCGGTCCGGATCGCCCACGGAGGACCAACCCCCCGCGGGTACGTAGTGGGCGTGGGGCCCGAAGGCATCCACCAGTTCGGGGATCTGTGCGGGCAGTTTAGCCATGGGTGCGTTCCTCCGAGGCGAGGGAGGCGGCGCGCCACATCCCGTCCTGAATCAGGGCCAGATTCTTGCGCCGGCAGGGCGGGCAGACATCCTGGTAGTGAGTGCCGTCGGGCATCTCGTAGTGAATCCCGAGTTGCGCCTGCACCAGCTTCAGGTCTTCCACGTGGAGGCGGCTGCCGAACTCCTCGCCGCAGCGGATGCAGCGTGCGGGCTCTCCCGCCGCGCCGGCGTCCTTGTAGAACCGGACGCCGAGTTGTGCCGGACGTTGGAAGACGTGAAAGAACTTCCCGAACGGCAGATACATGAGCGTCATGATGACGGTGATGGCGTGGAACTGCGAGAGAAAGCCGTGGTGCGTGCCGTGCAGCACGTGCGAGGACACGGTGAGCATCAGACCGGTGATGGAAACTGCGAACAGGAGCACCAGCGGAAACAGGTCGTTGGCGAACTGCTGGACACTGAGGGCGCCCCGATCAAGCGCCCGGCGTACCAGTGAGAGAGAGATCCCGGCCAGGACCATCACGGCGGCGATGTCCAGCACGTGGAAGAGCACCAGTGCCACAAAACTGTCCGTCGGAAACGCCAGCACGCGGATGCCGGACAGATAGCAGTAGTAGATCTCCTGGGAGTCCGGTGCCGTTTCGAACCGGAGCCAGCCGAAGGAGAGCGGAAACGTCACCGCGGCCGCCAGCAGGCAGCCCCACGAGATGAGCCAGTGTGCGCCCCACCGGAGCGGTGCTCGGCGCTCGATGAAGCGCTGCAGGACAAAATTGTCCCAGAAGAGCCCCGCCAGGCGCCCGGAGTTCCAGGCCAGGCGCGCGGGGTTGAGGAAGAACTGCCACCCGCGCCGCCAGTAAAGGCGGGTAGGGGGGCGCTGGAGCCACATGGAGTAGCGGTAGGCGATCCCCATCCCCGAGAAGACCGATGCCCCCGCGTACCACACCAGCGCCGAATCGAAGTCGCGCAAACCACGACTCCCGAACCAGATGCCCAGGAGCATCACGATGCCGGCGCCCAGACTGCAGGCGGTGGAAAAGGTGAATGGGCCCGGGCGCGCCGGCGTCATCCCCCCCGGGAGCGTCGGCGTCCCGCCGGCATGCCGGGCGGATCCGTCCGCCGGCGAGACACCGACGCTCCCGGGGGGCCGGGGTGACGTGGGGAGGGACTGCATCAGAAACGCCTCAAGATCTCGAAGTAGCCGAAGAAACCCTCGGTGTGCTGGTAGCTTGACCCGATCACATCCCCGCCTACCGCATGTCCAAGGTAGAGCGTCAGGTCCGTATCGCGGCGTGGGCGGTAGGTGGCGCTGAAGTCAACCAGGCGGGCCAGGTCTCCGCTCCCGCCGGAGGGCCGCCCCCCAAACCCGAACGAGGGCCGGTCCTGAAACGCACCCCCTCCGGCGTACCAGAGGTCGGCGGCGTCGGCCAGACGGAGTTGGTGGAAGTCGGCGCGGAGCGTCCACTGCGGGCTGGGGCGGAGGATCGCCTGCACAAACGCATCGCTCAGGTTGAGCTGTGTGAAGAACGGGAAGCGGGCATAGATCCGGGGAGTGTTCAGCGGTGAGAAAAACGTACCGTGGGACCCGTCCGCCGGATCACCGTCGCCGCTGTAATGGTTCAGCCCGGCACGGAACCAGGGCCTGCCGGCCCACCCCTTCGGCTGGAATCCCACCTCGCCGGACGCCGCCCAGGCACGGTGCGCGAGGCGGCCCCAGTCGCCCACCTGTCCGGCAGCCCACACGAGCGCGTCCACCCGGCCGGCGGGGAGATCCCAGAGCCGCACGGCGTGTCCCCCCAGGGTAGTGATGGAGATCGCGTCCCGGTCGGTCGCGCGAATCGCCGCCGGCCGGTTGTCGGTCTTCACGCCGTCGCGGGCGTCATTGTAGTAGAGTGCGAAGAGCCGTGCGTCACCCAGAGGTTTCTTCGGGGACAGAGGCTTCGTGACCGCCGCGTAGCCATAGCGCACCTGCGGGAGAGTATCCATCCCGTTGAGATCGAACGCTCCCCGGGTGGGGATGCCCCCCGCCACCGTGTAGCGTGTCCTGCCGCGATCCAGAAGGAGCCGAAACCCGTCCAGGCGCCGCGAGATGTGGGTAAACGCGAACGGCCCGATCAGACGCTGTCCGATCCGCTCCGCATGCAGCCAGGTGAGGTCCGGCGTGGGGGTGTCGGCCTCGACGCCTTCCGAGAACTCGAACCGGCCGATGCGCAGCCGGTCGCGCATTCCAAAGGGGCGTCCCTCCCAGAATGCCTGGCCGACGAAGAGGCCGGCATCCTGCCCATCGTTTGCATCGAAGTAGGCCGCGCCGTGCCCCATCTGGCCGATGGGGGCCGGTCCCGTGGCGCGGGTCGGCAGGTTGATGAGCGTCGGCTGCACCAGTTCCAAAGAGAACAGGTCGCGGGTGCTTCGATGCGTGACACCGAGTTTCAGGAGCGCTGCGGTGAAAGTGTAGCTGTTCTGCAGCCCGCCACGCGGTGCGAACCAGTCCCACAACTCCTGACGCAGACGAAATGACCCCTGAAACTGCCACCCTCGCCCGCCCGGGAACGCCGGCATCTTGCCGGCAGCCGTGGCAGGCGCCTGCGCCGCCATTGGCAGCACGGCCCCACCCCCCGGGAACGCCGGCATCCTGCCGGCAGCCGTGGCAGGCGCCTGCGCCTCTGCGGGATGCACTCCCCCGCCCGCGAGGATCGCGAGGGAGAGGGACTGGAGGACTGAACGTCGCCGGAGGTGCGGATGGAAGTGAGAAAACACGTATTATGGATACCCATTTTGTGGCGCTCTGCATCGGTGAAATCCGAGCCTGCCGCATCACCAGGGGATCCAGGGTGCTGGTTCTGTTCCCATCCGGCAGGACGGTGAGGTGCGGTTCCGGAGCTGCGAGGACGGCCCCAGGAAGATGCGCTCAGATAGTATCGTTGTAAGATGGATTACTTCACTCACCCAACTCGCTCTCACCAGGGGATGCAGCACCGAAATTACACGCCCCGTTCGTGATTGGAGCAGGAATCCGAGGGGGAAACCGCAAACCGTCAACCAGGGACACCAAGAAACTCCGAGAAGTAGAGGGATGGCGATGAGTGCGACCGATACACGCACGGCGTGGCAGGGCTATGCCAATACGGGACGGCCGGACTTCCTGAATTACCTGCGCGCGGGAGATGTGACCTGGTCCGAGCTCTGGGATCACTACCGGGCCCACACCCCCGAATCCGAAGCAGTGCTGCGGCTGACCGGCCTGTTCCACATCTTCATGTCACAGGCCTACGATGACGAAGGCGGCGTGCTGGATCGTGATGGAGAGGTCTTCACCGCGCTGCGGGATTGGGGAGAGCTGGCGTTGGACCGGACGGACCTGGTGCCGGAGGAGCGCCTCCGGGACAGCTTGGCCACGCTGCTCGGGCAGAGCCTGATCTCACCGCTCTACTACGAGGCCGTTTTTACCCTCTTCGTCGAAGCCAGCTTGGCCCGGCACGTCCGCCTCTGGACGGAAAACCTGGATCAGCTCGAAGAGCCGCAGGCCGGCGCGCGTGCCGCGGTGGAACACCGCCACATGGCGATCCATCTCGATGAACTCCCCCGCGCCCCCTCCCCCCAGATCGCCCGGCGCTGGGATCACCATGTCTCGGTGGTGATCGGCCGCCACTACACTGCGTGGGATGAAGCCTACGCCCTCGCCATTGGAGACGACGGCGAGGCGTGGCGGGACGAGGGAGATGGCGGATAACACGGGCGGGCCTCCGGTTGGGCAACCCCCTGTGGTTGCTCTCTCCCGCGCGAGTGCCCGCTTCAAGGAGCACTGCCCGTGATCCGTGCCTCCCGCTCGCGGCTGCGTGGTGTGCGGGTCCCGCTCCTCACGGCCTTGTGCCTCCCGCTCACCTGGCTCGCCGGCGCGGCTACCCAGTCCACTCCGGGGCTCGAATCGCGCCAGGCCACCGGGGTGAAGGTGGGAGAGGTCACGGACCGGTCAGCGCTCATCTGGACGCGAGTCACCGCAGGGGCGGGTCGGCGCGCGGACGGCATCGTGCGGCGCGGGATGCCGAAACCCTTTCCGGCCGGGCTGCAGGTCGCCGATCTGGAAGGCGAGTGTCCCGGCGCGCCGGGACGGGTGCGCGTGCGCTATGGGGAGCAGCCGGACCTGGAGACGGGCCGGAGCACCCGGTGGGCAGCGGTGAATGGCGCTGCCGACTTCACCCATGTCGCGCGCCTTTCCGGGCTGAAGCCCGCGACACGGTACTACTTCGCTGCGGAAACCACCGGGCCCGGCGGCACGCCGAAGCATGCCGCGCTGCGGGGCGAGTTCACGACGGCGCCCGACCCCGGTCAGCGGGCGCCGATCACCGGTGCGGTGATGACGTGTCAGGCGTACCGGGACCTGGATCACCCGGACGGCTTTCATATCTACGACAGCATGCACCGCCTGCGGCCGAACTTTCTGGTCGCGGCCGGCGATCTGGTCTACTACGATTCGGACGACCCCCGGGCCACCACGCCCGCGCTCGCACGCTATCACTGGCACCGGATGTACAGCCTGCCCCTCCTCCTCCGGTTCCACCTGTTCACCCCCACGTACTTCGCCAAGGACGATCACGATACCCACTCCGACGATGCCTGGCCGGGGCGGAACAATCCGCTCATGGGGGAGTTCACGTTTCCCGAGGGCCAGGCCATCTTCCGCGAGCAGGCGCCGATGGCGAAGAGTCCCTTCCGCACTTTCCGCTGGGGCAAGACTCTTCAGATCTGGCTGACGGAAGGCCGCGACTTTCGCTCCCCGAACACCCTCCCGGATGGCGACGCGAAGACGATCTGGGGCGCGGAACAGAAAGCCTGGCTGAAGAAGACGCTGCTGGAGAGCGACGCCGAGTGGAAACTGCTAATATCTCCCACTCCGCTGGTGGGGCCGGATCGCCCGCGCGGCAAGAACGACAACCACTCCAACGCCGCCTTCCAGAGCGAAGGGGTCGAGATTCGGCGCTGGTTCCAGGAGAAACTCCCGGACCGACTCTTCGTCATCAACGGGGACCGGCACTGGCAATATCATTCCGTGCACCCGGAAACCGGACTCCACGAGTTCTCCTGCGGGCCTGCCAGTGACGAGCACGCCGGAGGTTCTCCGGGTGAAGACCGCCGCTACCATCGCTTCCATCGCGTGAAGGGTGGGTTCCTCACTGTGACGACGGAGACCCCCAACGGGCAAAGCCGGATCCGGTTCCGCTTTCACGACGTCCGTGGAAACGTTGTGTATGAGTTTCAACGAGAACTACCGGTGCGGAAGCCTGCCGGCTGAGGTGCGGGTCCGGCCACGGTTCCGGAAGATGGATGCAGTCCGGAATCGAGCCGGCAACGCACAGCGTCACGCAACCCTGGGGCTCTCGCATCCCGGGAACCTTGCCCCACACGGACGCCCATCTACCGTCACGAATTGTCGCCGCAGGCACGTCTGTTCTTTCCGGAGACCAACCCTCATGCCCTCCCATTCGCCCGCCGTTCCGACCGTGCTCCGCCTCATCCCGCTCCTCGGCATCGCGGCGCTGCTGCTGGCCGGCGCCGCCGGTGCGCAAACGATGCCGCCCGCAGAGAAGCTCGCGGCCATTGAGAAGCTTGTTGAAGAGAACCGGCAGCGTCTCCACATCGCCGGGGCCGCCCTCGCCATCGTGCAGGACGACCGGGTGATTTACAGCAAGGGTTTCGGCTACCGGGACGTGGAGCGCACACTGCCGGTTACACCGGACACCCTCTTCGCGATCGGCTCCTCCACCAAAGCGATGACCGCAGCAACGGTCCTGATGTGCGCCGACCGCGGCGCCCTCAAGCTCACCGACTCACCCCGCAGGCATGTGCCGTACTTCCGGCTGCAGGATCCGGAAGCACATGAGAAGATCACGGTCGGCGACCTCCTCTGCCACCGCTCGGGGCTCCAGCGCACCGACATGTCCTGGTACACCGGGGTCTTGAAGACTCGAGACGTGATCCGTGTTGCCGGGGCCGCGAAACCCGCTGCGAAGTTCGGGGAGAAGTTTCAGTATCAGAACGTAATGTACACCGTCGCGGGTGAGGTGGTTGCCGCCATTGAGAAGAAGCCCTGGACGCGCGTACTGCACGATCGGCTCCTCACTCCACTGGGGATGACCGCCACCACCACCGACGTTCGGACGATGACCCGTACCGCCGACTTCGCCTACGGATACGACTGGAACGACGCGCGAAAGACCCACACCGTTGCACCGTTTCGCCACCTCCCCAGCGTGGCGCCCGCCGGGTGCGTCAATTCCAACCTGACGGACATGGTGCAGTGGGTCCGCCTGATGCTCGGGGGCGGTGTGTTCGAGGGAAGGCGGCTGCTCTCGGAAGCGAGCTTTCGTGAAATGCTCACCGAGCGGATCAAGATCTCCCCTTCCGGCCCGGTCGGCTATGGCTACGGCTGGTTTCTGCGCCAGTGGAACGGGCTCAAGGTGTACGAACACGGCGGCAACATTGATGGGTTCAACGCCCAGGTTGCCTTCATGCCGGAGAAGAAACTCGGCCTCGTGCTGCTCACCAACATCTCGGCGTCCCCCCTCGGCGCCCTTGCGATGAATGCGGTGTGGCGCGAACTTGCCGGCGCCCCTGCTCCCGCGGCGGGATCCGGCGACAGCGGCACGCGGGCAGCGACCGGTCCGGCGGTTGCTCCCGACCGGGAGGCCGGCCGCTATGCAGGCCCCGAGGGCGCTGCCGTAGAAGTGGCGTTCGAGACGGGTGTCCTCAAGCTCAAGGTATCCGGTCAGCCGGCCTATCCGCTCGAGAATCTGGGCGGGCGCCGCTACCGCCTGGGATCGCCCGCGCCCCCGGGCTTCTTCGCCACCTTTCGTCCCGCCGCCGGCGATGCAAGCAAGACGGAACTCTGCCTCGAGCAGCCCCAGGGCAACGCCGTCTTCACCCGAGCCGGCAGCGTGAGCGCGTTCGTGGCATCCGTCACTGTCGAGGACCTGATGCGCCGTGTGCTCGAAGCTGCCGGCGGCCAGGAAAACCTGCGGCGCCATCACACCCGGATCACCCGCTACGACTTTGTCGCCGAGAACGAAGGGCTGTCCGGAACGCAGGTGGACTACCAGCGCGCCCCTCTCGCTTCCGCGAGCGAAGTACGGCTGATGGGCGCGGGCAAGGAGATCGGCCGGGTGCGCAGTTACTCGGACGGCCTCGATGGAGGCGCCGAGGCCACCTTCCTGTATCCCCAGCGACTGGAGGGCAACCGGCGCTTCGACACCGCATTGCTGAATGCGTTTGCTCCGGAACTCCACTGGCGCGAACTGTTCCCGAAGATGGCCATTACCGGCGAAAGCACCCTGAAGCTCGACACCGGCGAAGAGAAGGTCTGGGTGCTGGAAAAGACCGGCGACCGGGGCTCCAGAATCACCGACTACGTGAGCCGGAAGAGCCACCGGGTCCTCAAGCGCGTCGGCGCAGACGGGACGAGCTACACATACAACGACTTCCGCGAAGTAGACGGCGTGCAGATCCCCTTCCGCCTCATTGAGGACCAACCCAACCGCGGCCGGACCATCTACACGGTCACCGACGTAAGACATGACGTGCCGATCCCGGACGAGGTGTTTCGCCGCGGGGCACGCAAGGAATTCCACCGGCAGAAGTGAAGCATGTGCGACCACGCACGTGTCGCTTCCTCAGGTCCCTCCCCATGAGAGGCACACAACCCATGCCGGAACCGTCACGCCTCCCTGCGCGGGCAGCCATCCGTGAGATCACCATCAAGGGGTTTCGGGGGATTGAGCACCGCGAGCTCTCCTTCATCGGCCCCCACGACCGGGCGAACGACTTCGTGGTGCTCGCCGGGCCCAATGGCAGTGGGAAAACCACGGTACTGGAAGCCTGCCTGATTGTCGCGCAGCACGGGCACTTGCTCGACGACCTCTCCTCACGGGGCTCGAATCCGGACCATGACGGCGACTACCGGATTACTGCCATCCTTGAGACTGCTGATCTACAGATGCGGTCCGAATATGCGCCCGGCAGGCACTCGCACAGGAAGGAAGTCATGGGGCGGACTGCCCTCACGGATCCGTTTGACGCGCCCTGCGCGTATTTCTCTTCCTGGCGGGCGCCCTTGCTGGTGGGCCCGCTTCCCATCACGGCGGGCAAGCGGGGAAGGCGCCCGGCGGAGCGGGAAGTCAACCGTCTGCGGATCGTGAAGCAGTATCTCATCAACGCCCGTGCCCACGAGGCGCTTGGAGGCGCGTCCAGCGGCACAAACGGAACCCCCGGGGGGGTGTCTCGCTACCAGGCCCTCATCCGTGTGCTCAACGATGCCTGGGAGAAGTTCCATCCCGGAGCCTGCCAGCAGTTCGCGGTCCAGGCGGTGACCGACGAGCCGGATGCCGGGTTCGATGTGTTCCTGGTGCGTTCCGACGGAAAGCGCGTCCCGCTCGACGCGTTGAGTTCCGGCGAGCTGGAACTGTTCAACTTCGTGGCCTGGATGCTCATCACGAAGTTCGACGGCGGCATCATCTGCATTGATGAGCCGGAACTGCATCTTGATCCGCAGTGGCACGTCCTCATGATGCAACTGCTGCGACGACTCCAGCCGAACGCGCAGTTCATCGTGGCAACTCATTCCCCTGCAATCTACGATGCCGCCTACTCGTTCCAGCGCCACTTCCTGGTGTCACCCGGAGATCCCAGGGCTCGCGCGTGGCATCTCTCTGATGCGCAGGTCGCGGCATCGTGACCCGCGCGCCCGGGCTTCCGGCACTCTACAACGCACCGATCATTCTGTGGGTGGAGGACCCGCTCGTGCGTGACTACCTCGGGGCAGCCTGGGAAGACCCTGCCATTCGCTTTCTCATTAGCGGAGGTAATTCGCGCATCGCGCCGGTAGTGGAGAGTGCACGTCAGGAGGGACATCGGCACGTGTTTGGACTTGTGGATCGTGACTTTCGACGTTCCAATCGGGACCGATGGGGGAAAATGGACAGCGACCTGCGCGTGTTCGTGCCGACTGCGCACGAGGTCGAGAATTATCTTCTGGACCCGGATGCGCTGGCTGACTGCAGCCTGAACACTGGGAAACGCACGCGCGCAGAGATCGAGGGTCGCCTGAAGACGCGGTACGAGGAGTTAAGCTGCTGGACGGCATGCCGGTCAGTACTTGCCGCTCTCCGCCGGAAGTTCTTTGATGGATTCCCCCCCCATCCTGGCCCGCCCGCTATCCCCACCCTGCAGGCTGCTCAACGCTACATCATCGAATCCCCGTGGATGCAGTCCCTACCCACCACAGTTCAGGACACCCTGTCCGCACCGGCCGTCCGGATTCGGCTGGAACAGGCCCACCAGGAAGCACTTCAGCAGATGTTTACCAACGAATGGCGGTGGGGAATTTCGGGGAAAGAGCTGCTCCGCGACATTCGGGATTGGGTCTACCGCGGAGGGGGCGGCACTTCCGCCGAGCGTGACAGCAACCTTGCGCGGTCAGTCGCTGAGTGGCAAGTAAGAAACTCCACCGCTCCGCCGGAAGTCTCGGAACTTCACCGTGCTCTCCGGACACGAGTTGAATTGCCCGTATAGAGAGAGCGCGGGTCGCCTCGGCGCGCAGCCGTCCGTGCGGCGTGGCATGGGAGAGCGGGTAGCCCTCCCGCCCCCCAGCCCTCCCAATGCGGTTGGTCACCCCCAGGACAGGAGCCGCGCCAGATTGCCGCCCCGCACCTTGTCCCGATCCGCCTCTGAATACTCCGACAGGTGCGCGTCCACGATCCCCGGCGTTCCCGCGCCCCAGACGAGGCGGTCCGGCCCGAACTCCCGGATGACCCGGCGCGTGAAGGGAAGCGCGCTCTCGTAGAGCGGCGAGTCTTCGGCGAAGTGACTCAGCCCGGAGAGCTTCATGTACACTCCCTCCAACTGTGCCAGCTCCAGCACGTCGGCGAACTCCACGCCGGTGCCCAGGTGCGGTTCGGCGAGGTGGTCAATCAGCACCGTCCCCCCGCAGGCACGGATCGCAGCAGCCGCCTCCCGGGCGTAGTTCGGGCCGATGTGCAGCTCAACGATGAGTCCCAACTCCACGGCCGCCTCCCAGAGGGCGCGCACTTCGGGGTCGTCAAAGTTGTCCAGGTATTGCTCTTTGCCCCGGTGTGCGTGGAAGCGAGTGGCGACGATGCGCGGCTCCTGCGCCGCGAGGTCGCGCAGTTTGCGCGGAGCCTCGGGGTCCTTCGGGTAGAAAAGGCTGGTGGCACGCAGGCGGTCCGGCTCCTGCTGCAGCGCCTCCAGCACCAGCTTGTGATCATCGCCGTACGGTTCCGGGTGGACGATCACCGCCCGGTCAATCCCCTCCGCCGTCATCCGCTCCCGATAGGCCGAGAGCGGGTCCGGCGGCGCATCGCTCAGATCGGGCAGATAGACCGCCCGGGGATGGAACGGATAGCGGTCGAGGTCGGGGCTGAAGAGGTGAACGTTCCACTCGATAGTCACGGCGGGAGCTCCCGGTGTGCGCGGCGATGGACGAGACGGGGTCGGAACCGGGAAGGTCATTCGCCACCCATTCCGCTACGTCCTTCACGGTCCGGCAGATCATGGACTGCGTCCGGAGCCCTCTCGGCCGGCAGGGTCCCGGGACTGCCACTCGGGAGACGGGTGCGGCGGCGCCCCGGTGTCCGGACATACGCCCATCCGGAACCTTGGTCCGTCCACCCCCACAGCAATCAGTGCTGATGCGAGCTTCTCGTGGATCCTCCGCTGATTCCCATCCGCGTCCCCATCAAGCGTCGGCTGTAGGGACTCCGGTCGCGCCGCGCAACTTCACCCTACCCACGCCGGGGCATTCCGCGTCACTGGATCTTCCACTGCCTCCGTCTGAAGGCGCTGAAGACTTCGTTCCACCACCTCAAGATCCTCGCGGTACACTTGCGGCTGCCGCGCCGCCAGCTCGCGATACATGCCCAGCGCTTCCTCATAGGCCGCCCGCGCCTCCCCCAGGTCCCGGAGCAGGTTCCCCAGGTTGGTCAGGGTCATCGCCACGTCCTCGCGGTACACCTGCGGCTGTCCTGCCGCGAGTTCCCGCCAGATGGCCAGCGCTTCCCCAAAGGCCGCCCGCGCTTCCCCCAGTTCTGCCAGGTCCCAGAGCACGTTCCCGAGTTCGTTGAGAGTGAGCGCAACATATTTGCAGTATGCCTGCGGCTGCCCCGCCGTCAGTTCGCGCCAGACGGCCAATGCTTCCGCGTAGGACCCCCGCGCTTCCCCCAGTTCCCCCAATTCACTCAGCACGGTCCCCAGGTTGTTCAGCGTCCTCGCCACGTCGGCACGGTACACTTGCGGCTGCCGCGCCGCCAGTTCGCGATACACGCCCAGCGCTTCCTCACAGGCCGCCCGCGCCTCCCCCAGTTCCCCCAGGTCCCAGAGCACGTTCCCCAAGTTGTTGAGGGCGATGGCAACATATTTGTGGCACACCTGTGGCTGCCGCGCCGCCAGTTCGCGTCGGATGGTCAGTGCTTCCTCATAGACCGACCGCGCCTCCCCCAGTTCCCTCAAGTCAAGCAGTACGGCCCCCAGCTTGTTCAGGGTGACGGCAATACATTCATAGTACACCCGCGGCTGCCCCGCTGCGAGGTCGCGCCGGATGGCCAGCGCTTCCTCGTAGGCTGCCCGCGCCTCGGCCAGTGCCCCCAAGTCACGCAGCACGGTCCCCAGGTTGATCAGCGTCCTCGCCACGTCGGCACGGTACGCCTGCGGGTGCCCCGCCGCCAGGTCACGATACACGCCCAGTGCTTCCTCATAGGCGCTGTTGGCGGCGGACAGTTCGCGGTGACGGGAACAGAGTCGTCCCAACGAGACGACGAGCCTGGCGGTATGGAGCCTGCTGGCCCCCGGCTGTGCCTGCTGAAGTCCGATCACGGTGCGAAGGGCATGCTGGATGAACCCCAGGTCGTCAGCAGCAAACCGGGTGTGGCTGAGGGCCTCCGCCCAGTGGATCAGGTCTTCAATTTCGGCCGGCGTGTGGGGACTCCCACCGAGGCAGGTGAGGGCCGCGGCGACACTGCGGCGAGCGGTAATCCGCAGAGCGCCCGGTTCGCCCTGCAGCCAGCGAAGGTGGGCAAGGGCGCCAAGAGTACGGGCAACAAGGGCGGGGGGGAGGGTCCCGGGCCGGAGCCGGAGGAGCCTGCGACGGATTTCACGGCGCTGGTCGGCGCTGGCGTCCGGGAGCAGTCCGGGAAGTTCGTCCAGCACGGCGCGGGCGTAGAGGGCGTGGGCGGCGGGGGTGTCGCCCGGAGTGAGTTCCTCAAGATACGCGATCACCGACTGGAACCGTTCGTCCGGCACTCCGAAGGGCACATGCTCCCGCCGATCATCGCCGGGAATGGGTGCCGGCAGGCGAGCCGGGGAAAAGTGGAAGTCGCCGGACCGGATGGAATAGATGTCCGGCATTTCCGCCCCCAGGAGCAGGGTGCTGTCCTGCGCCCGGGCGCGCTCGTAACTCGGCACGACCAGCAACCAGGCGTGCGGAGCCACTCTCTTCCAGGCATTCCGGTGCTCGTTCAACTCGCGCAGATGGGAACGCTTCTCGGGAGAGGCGCGGCTAACCCGGAGGACGGCGAGGTCGCCTGCCTCCAGACGGAGGGGACGCACCATCCCGAACAGCCAGGTCGGGAAGTTGGCGTCAACAGGACAGTCGTCGGCGCGGAATACCTCGACCCGCCCCTCCTGCGATTGCTGGAGCACCGCCATCAGCACGTGCTCGGTCCATTCGTCGGGACACCAGGCGAGAGCCAGACTGAACCCCGGGGCAAGTTCCAGGTGCCGGAGAAGTCGCCCCAGGACCCCTTCGTTCCGCTCGCGGAAGCCATCCAGGATCTCAGCGTCCGCCGGTGCGGTCATGGCATTGCCTGTGTTACACGGGCCGGCGCCACGCGGTACGGGGAGGTGGTGCCCGGGGTGCGGCGGTAACTCCACTTCCTCACCTGCGTGGCTCTGGTCGGTGGGAACGGGGTGGTCATGAGGCGGCGCGGAAGCGGCCCTCGGGAAACACGCGACGCCGGTACTCTTTCGGATCCAGCGTATGGAGCACAAACGGGTGGGCAAGGTCGGCGTATTCGTCGTTCAGATAGCGCAGCAACAGCGGCTCCCGGTACAGCTCGTACAGCAGCCGGCGCTCACTCTCACTGGGAATCAGCGGTGCCGGCTTCGCCACGACACGGCTGAGAATCGCGCAGTTCTCCACGGTCAGCGCGTTGGCCGTCTGAGAGGCGAGGCGGTCCACCACTCCCTCCAGGCGCTGGGAGGGGATCGGGTAAGCACCCTCGCCGTCGCCGTCCAGGCCTTCCAGGATCGCTTCCCGGGTCAGCCGGAAGAGGTCTCGCAGGTAGCCCCCGCTGGCCCGGACGGCGGTGCGGGCATCAGCCTCGCCGCCTGCGAACACCTCGTCCAGCGGGATCCGCTTCTTGAGCACTTCGACCAGCCGGTCCACTCCTTCAGTGTGCTCCGTTCCGTCATGGTCCACCACCCGGACGGCAGGGACCATGCGCAGTTCCCCGGAGTATCCCTGCCCGGCCCCCTGGACGAACGTCAGGATCAGTGGGGACACGGTGTAGACCACGTGGATCGGCAACTGCTGCAGCGAGCCGTCCTCAATGACGGTCTGGCGGAGCTGCTCTGCCCACGGCCCCAGGTCGCCGGAGCGGGGGGAGGCGTGCTCCAGGCTGTCCACGAGCAGCACCACCCGGCCGGCGGCGCCCTGCTGGAGGAGCGTGACCATCCGCTTGACAGCCTTCAGGACGCTGCCGCGTTCCTTGCGCACTGCTTCTTTGATCTCGCTCAGCAGTTCGGGGTCCTGCTGGAAGGCCACGGAAAACGTTGCCTCTGCCTTCGCGGCGCCTCCCACACCGAGTTCCGCGCCTGCCTCGGCCCCCGGAACGGAAATCCGAGCGTTCAGTACGTTCCACACCCGGCCCAGGTACTCCCGGAACAGATGGCGTCCGAGATTGGCGTCGTACAGCGCAGCCCCCAGGGCGAGCAGCACATCGTCCGGCTCCAGCGGGTCCCCCTGCGCGATGTAGTCATCCACGTCCAGGTAGTGGACCCGATAGCCGTCTGCCTGGAGCAACTGCCGCAACGCGTACAGTTCGGTGGATTTGCCCGACCCGGAAAAGCCGGTGAGCAACTGGCAGGTGTGCTGCGTTTCGGCGGCGGTGGCGATGGTGCCGGCCAGGCGACCCGCAGCGGAGCGCCCGCGCACCGAAGCCAGGTCCACCCGGAGGTTTTCATTCCCGTACTCCGGCGCAATCGGTACGTCCACCTGCAGGTTGGCCATCCAGGCCCGTGCCCGCGCTAACGTCTCCTTCCGCTTGGTACTTGCCATAGCAAGAACGTTCCCCTGGTTATTGTATCGTTGTCGCGACCCGGCGCGCGTGCCCGGACGTCCGGGACACGGCGGTGGTGCGGCATTCGGTCAGTCGTCCACCGTCTTCAGTTCATTCGAGGGAAACGTCTCCAGTTCCAGCCCCTTGAAGCGGACCTCCTGTGGCACGCGGTTCGAGTGCAACTGAAGGCCAATGGGGGCCGCCTGGATCCGCTCGGGCAGGGGCTCGCGCCAGTCGGAAATCAGTTTTCCATTGAGGGCGAAGCGGATGCGGTTGCCCTGCGCCAGGATCTCCATGTGGTTCCAGTCATGCTGCTTGCCTACCGGACGGGCGCGGCCCGCGTTGACGTGGATGCTGTTGCGCCCGTAGAGGTCGTAGAACCCGTAGCCGGAGGGGAACATCACCAGGTGCCCGCCATAAGTGAACGGGTCGCCGCGTTCGGGCGCCACGCGGCCCCACATCGCGATGCCGGAGTGCATCTCTGACTCTGCCAGCATGAAGTCGAAGACGAGCCGGAAATCGGTGAACTTCTCCTTCGTGAGCAGATAGGTGCTCACCGGGACGGGATCGTAGTTCTTGCCGATGATGACGCCGTCGTGGACGTACCAGTACTGCTCATGTCCCACCCAGTTCGTCAGGTCCTTGCCGTTGAAAATCCGGACCTTCCGCCGCTTGCCCTCGCGGGGCGGCACGTTCGGCGCGTCGCCTCCCGCCTGCTGCGCGCGCCCTTCCAGCGCCACCAGCAGCGCCACCGCGGCCGCCGCCAGGGCAGCGCCCACCCGCATCCGTGTCGTCATCGTGGCCGCCTCCTCATGGTGGGCAGGGAGGGCGCAGTGCTTCGCCGTCTCGCTGCCCGGTGCATCCCATCCTGCTGTTCGATCTGAGCATCCCGGTGGGCCGGCCGGACGCCGGCGTTCCCGGGGCCTGTGATCGCCCGTCTGCGGTTCGATCCGTGCGTCCCGGTGGGCCGGCGTCTCGCCGGCCCACCGGGGATACCGCCCGGCCTGTCGCTCCTATCGTTCGATCAGCGCGTCGCGGTGGGGACCGACAGACACCCAGCGCACCGGGACACCGATTTGTTCTTCCACTACGTGGACATATCCCTGCGCCGCGGCGGGCAGATCCTCAAACCGGCGCACTTCCCGGAGGTCCGCACGCCAGCCCGGGAGGTGGTCCAGCACCGGTGTGGCGCGCTCGAGCAGCGGGGTGGTGGGAAAGGACTCGATGACCGAATCACCGATCTTGTAGCCCACGCACATCGGGATGCGGTCGAGATACCCAAGCACGTCCAGGAGCGTGAGGGCCACCTCGGTGGCGCCCTGCACCTGGCAGCCGTAACGCGTCGCGACCGCGTCGAACCAGCCCATCCGGCGCGGGCGACCTGTGGTCGCCCCGTACTCACCCTTGTCGCCGCCGCGCTCGCGCAGGTCGTGTGCTTCCTCGCCGTGGATCTCGCTGACGAACGGACCGGCCCCGACGCAGCTCGAATAGGCCTTCACGACCGCGATCACGCGGGTGAGCGCAGCGGGCGGGATGCCGGCGCCTACCGGTGCGTAGCCTGCCAGCGGAGACGACGAGGTCGAGAAGGGATAGATCCCGTGATCCGGGTCACGCAGAGCCCCGAGTTGTCCTTCCAGCAGCACCTGCTTCCCAGCCGCCAGACCGGCGTGCAGCAGGCTGGTGGTGTCCGTCAGGAAGGGCTCCAGCACGGGCCGCCACGTCAGTGCCTGCGCCACGATCTGCGCCGGGTCGAGCGGCTCCAGGCCGTACAGATGTTCGAGGAGCACGTTATGGCGCTCCAGCGCCAGCCCGATCCGAGAGCGGAGGTGTTCCTCATGAAACAGGTCATTGGCCTGGATCCCGATCTTGGCGAATTTGTCGGCATAGAACGGTGCGATGCCCGTTCGCGTCGAGCCGAACTTGCGGGCTCCCAGACGCTCTTCTTCGGCCTGATCGAATAGGACGTGGTGGGGCAGCAGCAACTGTGCCCGGTTGGAGATGGCCAGCTTCGGCGTGGGGACCCCACGCCCGATCAGGTCGGTCCACTCCTTCTGAAAGGCGTTCACGTTGAGCGCGACTCCGGGCCCCACCACGTTCGTGATGTGGGGGTAAAAGACGCCGGAAGGAAGCAGGTGTAGGGCAAACTTGCCGAGGTGATTAATGATGGTGTGTCCCGCATTGCTCCCCCCCTGGTAGCGCACCACAAAGTCAGAGGAAGCCGCCAGATGATCGGTGATCTTCCCCTTCCCTTCGTCGCCCCAGTTCGCGCCCACGATCGCCACTGCGCCCATCGTCGTACTTTCCCCCTTCCGGCGGGGCTCCCAGACCGGATCGCCCCTCCCATCACTTTCAAGTAGCGGAACCAGCGGATGATACCCGGAGCAGGCGATATAACACCAGTGAATAGTTCTTATCTCACCTATAATCTGGGATGATGTCGTGGAACTGACACAGATCGAGGGTTTCCTGCGGGTGGCGGAACTTGGGAGCATCACCCGGGCGGCGGAGACGCTTTGCCTAACCCAGCCGGCGGTCACCCAGCAAATCCAGGCGCTGGAACGGGAACTGGGAGCGCCGCTGTTCGACCGTACGGGGAGGGGCATGGCGCTCACCGCGGCGGGGGAAACCTTCCTCATCGCTGCTCGGCGGAGCCTGGAGTTGCTGGCGGAAGGCCGCCTCCAGGTGCAATCGCTGGAGGCGGGCGAGGGCGGCCGGTTGCAGATCGGAGCCGGAGTCACGACCTGTATCTTCCGGCTTCCACCGGTGCTGCGCGTATTTCGGGAGCGCCGGCCGCATGTCGAGGTGGTAGTCCGCACCGGTCGCAGCCGGGAAATCGCGGCGCAGGTCCAGGAACGGCGACTTGACCTGGGGCTGGTGACCTCGGACATCGTCCATCCGGACCTGCACGCCGAACGGCTTTTCGAGGAAGAGATTGTGCTCGTCACACCCCCCGGAGGTGCCGAGGTGGAACGCCGTCTGGAAGCCGCGCCGCTGATCCTCTATCCCCCCGGCAGCGGCTTCCGGGAGTACCTGGACCGCGTCTTTGCCGAGATCGGGATTCCGGTCCGGGTGATTATGGAGACGGACAGCGTCGAGGCGATCAAGGGTTTTGTCGAGGTCGGCCTGGGGATGTCGTTCCTCCCGGAAGCCGCGGTACGGGACGAAGTGGCCGCCGGGAGGCTGGCGCAGGCGGAGGCGACGGGCCTCCCGCGACTGCGCCGCTCAACGTCCGTCCTGCACCGGCGCGACCGGCACCTCAGCGGCGCCGCCCGGGGGTTTCTGGAGGTGCTCCGGGAGCAGTTTCCGGCCGCTACCCCGGCAGCTTGAAGAACAGGAAGAATCCGTTCACGAGCAGCACCGAGGCGATGAGGCCCACCGCCACCGAGCCCGCTAGAATTCCCCGCGACTTTGCCAGGATGGACACGGATGCGAGGATAACGGCGATCTGGTAGAGGGCCTCGGCAAAGTCGAAATTAGGATCCTGCGTCTGGGCCTTCTCCCGCTGCTTCTCCCAGTCTGCCGCCTGAGCTCGAAGCTGTTTCTTGCCGTCCCCCTTCAACGGGTCATCCGGTGCAGCGGGATCCGGCTCGCTTTCATAGCGGGCAATCGTCTGCTCATATTCGGCGATCTTACCCAGGTACGCTTTGCGCACCGCCGCGGACATGCCCGGGTTGACGGCAAGCTGCAATTGCAGTTGATCCCTGGCCAGTTCATACGCGGTCTGGCGCTGGTTCTTGGCCTGGAAGAAACTCCACGTATCGCTGGCATGAATATTGGTGGCGATCATGTCCTCGGCGACGTTGCCGCCGCCCAGGCTGGTCACGGCCAGCAACAGCGCCAAAAACGCAATCCAGAGCGCCGCGATGTTCCGAATCCGTTCTTCGAGGGCCGCCGCTTTCGCCCCGGCGCCGTTCTCCTCTTCGCTGACTTCCTGGATGACGTCGGCTGGTTCCATGCTCCGATCTCCTTTCCAAGCAGGTTTCTATGGCTGGAGGCACAGGGAGCCGTCGAAGCCGATTATTTTGTGGTTGCCGTCACAAAACGGCCTGGTCTTCGAGGCGCCGCAGCGGCACAGAGCGATGACTCCGTCTTTCGGCGTGGGAATGGGATTGCCCTGGTGGTCTACGAGTGAGACGGCGCCGGTTACCAACAGGGGGGCGTTTTCGAGCACCTGGATTCTTACGTCAGCCACAGCAGTTCCTCTCTTCGGGGAAAATGTCCCGAAGAGAGGATTCGACGCGCAGGGTGGGTCAGTCCTCCCGGAACCACGCCTGCGCCTGGGGCGCCAGCGATTTTCGGTAGGCGACGCCGGCAGTACTGCGTGCCGCCCAGGAATCGGGCCCGCGGAACCACTTCACATGCCCGTCAGCCAGGAGAGTGTTCGAACCGCCGGCATGCATGAAGCGGGCGGTGCAGTAGACGCTGGCGCTGCTGATCGCGGGATTGCCGGTGGACGGATAGCCCGCCTCGTCCCCGGTGCAGCGCGACACCGTATCGTCTCCCCCGATGGCGGGGCGAGTACCGCGGCCGTGAGCGGCAAGCACGAGCGATGCCGGTTCCTGCAGCGAGGCCAGCGGAGTGATGCGCCCCGGGAAGAAAAGTCCGGGGAAGGCGCGGTGCATCATCGGCATCACATTGCCGTTTGCTGCATAGCTCATCGCGGGGTCGAGGATCCCGGCGGCAAGCGCCGGCGGCGCCGGATCGCCGGGGCGCGAAGGAATGGACGGGTTCGCGAAACTGGGGCACCGGTAGAACGGCGCCTGCTTCCGGCCGGCCCCCCCGGCCGTCGGGCTGATCACCCCCCCGGTTCCGGATTTTACGTACGGCTCCACCAGGTCGTACCACATCACCAGTGGCTCGTTCGGCGGGTTGAAGGCCGCCCAGGGAAGCGTCTCGTCGTAGTCCTGAGTGTACATCAGGAGCGCGAGGCCGACCTGCTTCAGGTTGGAGGTACAGCTCGCCTTGCGGGCTGCTTCACGGGCCTGCGCAAAGACCGGAAACAGGATGGAAGCGAGGATGGCGATGATCGCGATAACGACGAGGAGTTCGATGAGTGTGAACCCGGCGCGTCGGCGTACGGAAACTCGGAATTGCATGGCTGTGATCTTGCGGGATGAAGGAGAAGGCGCTGGGCGCGAGTAGGTCGCCAGGTCGCGCGGCGTTCCGAAGCAGATGATCACAGCGTAGCAGACGTGGATTAGTACACGATGAGTACACAATTAGGGAACCGCGCAGAATTAATCCTCCCGTCAGGCGGGGACCACTCCCGGGATGGTCACGAACCACTTCCCCAGTGCCGGGAGACGCTCGATCTGCGTTTCCAGGGCGGCCATCTCGGGTGCGAGGAGCCGCACGCCG
>SYMT01000039.1 GCA_005805375.1 Actinomycetota bacterium | reverse complement strand
GCCTCCGGCGGGCGAGGGGACTGTTAGAGACAGAACAGTCAGCAACAAAATGCCGTTGCCTGTGATCGTGTGCAATGTGATTAGTCACGGAGACTCACAGAGTTTGCCTCTGCCCCGCTGTGGGACCCGCTACTGGTTAGCCGCGCGAGCCCCCACTCCCACAGCGACACGAGAGAGATTGCGGTAACCGAGGCGCCGAAGACGGTCCACCAGTACCGGTACCAGGGAAAAGAAGGCGGGAAGCCGGCGGTGGTCGCGTACGCCGCCAGGTAGATTCCGATCCACTCGGCAACCGGCCAGCGTCGGACTGTGCGGGCCAGGCCCGCAAGTACCAGCACCAACCCTACCAGCCCCAGCAATCGAGACGCCCCGGTCTGGAACAACTGATCCCACGGCGGGCCGAACAGCAGGAACCCCAGGGCAAGATAGGTGACCGCTGCCAGCGGTACCCGGTCAGTCAAGGGGCGGCGAGCGAGTGCACCGGCTCCGAGACCCAGTCCGATCAGAGCCGCGTGCGGCCAGGCGCCGCCGCAGTCCGTCGCCAGTTGATTCAGAATCATGCCCGGCGCTTGCAGCAAGCTTTCGCGGCGGAAGCCGTTGGCATGCAGCGCCACATCACCCAGCACGGCATTCCGGTACGCGAAATGCGTGATGCCCAGTGCGGCCAGCCCCGCAAGCAGCCCCCAGCGGCGCGGGTGCCTGGCCAGGAGCAGACAGGCGCCTACGCCGGCCACATAGCCCATCTCCTTGGTGCAGATGGCGAGGAAAAAGCAACACGGCGCCGCCACGGCCCAACGCCGGTCGCCGGATCGGATGTAGCGGGCCACCGAACCGAGCAGCAGCAGCCCAAACACGAGTGACAGTGCCTCCGGTTGGGCCGGCCACCAGCCGATGACCCACTTCTGCACGTCGCGATCCGCCAGCCAGGGCGCTCCGAAGAGGAGCGCTGCGAGCACGCCGGTGCTCAGGCGCCGGGCGCGAGAACCGGGCAGCGCCCCGGCCAGGGCCCATACCAGCAGCAGCGCCACTGCTCCGTGAAACAGGATCGAAAACACCGACCAGAGCCGGTCCTCAGTCCCGAAGAGCCGGTACTCCCCCACGAAGAGCCAGCTACTGATTGGACGAAAGTAGCCGTGGCCATGCAGCATGCGCCCGCGCCAGAAGCCCAGGAGTTCCGGCCAGCCCGCCCGCGCAGCGTTGGCCTGACCGAGTTCGATGTCATCGCCCTTCGGACTCTGATGCCAGAGAGCGCCCGGATAGTCATGGAGCGGCCAGGTGGCGGTCTCCCATCCCACTGCCAGCAGCACGACGCTGAGGGCAGCGGCCCAGGCCAGTCGGGGTCTAGCGTCGCACCACGCGGTACAGCGCCGGCCGAGTTCCAGCATTCGTTCCAGGTTCACTCGCGCCGGGTTTCCCACGCGCTCTTCTCCCGTACGCTCATCGCCAGTTTGTCCTTCGCCATTCGCCCTGGCGCCATTCACCCCCTCCTCTTCCCTAGTACGCCCTTCGTATGGTAGGGTTGAGGTGGGCCTTGTGCCCGGAGGGCCGCCCATGTTTCTGACCGTCACACTCAATCCCGCGCTGGACAAGACCCTGGTGGTGGAGAATAATCACCCCCAGACGACGCTGCGAGCGACGGAGGCAGTGGATCTGGCGGGCGGGAAAGGGGTGAACGTCGCCCGTGCTCTGCTGGCGCTCGGCGGCAGAGTGCGCGCCTGCATGCCGCTCGGGGGACATCCCGGCCAGCAAGTGGCGGATCTCGCCCGGCTTGAGGGGATGGAGGTGGCTCCGCTGCCGGTGGCGGGCCAGACTCGCACGGCGCTCACGATTCGGGACCGCGCGTCGGGATGCTACTGGCACTACCTGGAGCCGGGACCGCGCTTCGAGGAGCGGGAACTCACCCGGATCCGCGAGGGATTTCTCTGGGCGCTCGACGGCTGCCACACGGTGGCGATTTCGGGCAGTCTACCGTCGCCTGCGGCCGCACCATTGCTGCCCTGGATGGTCCGAGTCGCGCGCGAGCAAGGTCTGCGCGTGGCGCTGGACTCGTTTCCGCCAGGCCGGCGGGCGGCGCTGGAAGCGGGTCCCTGGCTGGCCAAGCCCAACCGCGAGGAGGCGGAAGCGGCTCTGGGTCTACCGGTCACCACGGAGGAAGATGGCTGGCGCGTGCTGGAACAAATGGCCTCCTTTGGGATCGGCTTCCCTCTCCTCACGCTCGGGGCCGACGGGGCGCTGGCGTTGATCGAAGGCGAGCGCTACCGGATCGGCGCCCCGGAAGTCGTCGAAGTCAATGATCTGGGCAGCGGCGATGCGATGCTGGCCGGGATCTGCTGGGCAGCCGCGGAAGGCCGGCCCACGCCTGAAGTCCTCGCCTGGGGCGCCGCCTGCGGGGCAGCCAATGCTTCTGTCTGGGATCCGGGGGGGATCGAACGCGCCGCTGTGGAGCGGCTCCTGCCCCGGGTCCACATCATCACGGTTTGAACCATGCCACGACCCATCGTCGCCATTGTGGGACGCCCTAATGTTGGGAAATCCACACTCTTCAATCGCCTCATCGGCGAACGCCAGGCTATCGTGGACGACCAGCCGGGCATCACAAGGGATCGAGTTTACGGCCACACTGACTGGAACGGCAGGGAATTCAGTGTGGTGGACACCGGGGGCCTGGGTCTGCGGGAAGAAGATCCGTTCCACGCCCACATTCGGGCTCAGGCAGAGATCGCGATGGAGGAGGCGGACCTGATCCTCTTCGTGGTGGATGCGCGGGAGGGGCTCACGCCGGGCGATGAGGCAGTGGCCCAACTCTTCCGACGCTCGGCCCGCCCACTCCTTCTGGTTGCAAACAAGGCGGATAACGTCCGCCGTGAGGCGGACACGCACGAGTACTTCCGTCTCGGGCTCGGAGAAGTGCTGCCGATTTCGGCGCACAGCGGCCGGGGAGTGGCCGACTTGCTGGATGAGGCGGTTGCTCGCTTCCCCGCCCCGGAGGAAATGGTCGAAGAAGACGATGAGGACCGGGTGCGGGTCGCCATCGTCGGACGGCCCAACGTGGGGAAGTCGTCACTGCTGAACGCAATTCTCGGCGAAGAGCGGGTGATCGTGAGCCCGGTGGCGGGGACGACGCGGGACGCGATTGATGTTCCGTTCGAGTTCCGGGATCAACGATACACGCTGATTGATACGGCCGGAATTCGCCGTGCGGGCAAGATTCAGGGCTCCGTGGAGTTTTACACCGTGCTGCGCGCCGAGCGAGCCATCGAACGGGCGGACGTGGGTGTGCTGGTGGTGGATGCCGCGATGGGTCTGGTGGATGGAGACAAACGGGTCGGGGGGATGATCCGCGATGCGGGCCGCGCCTGTGTCGTGTTCTTGAACAAATGGGATCTGGTGGTGGGACGCACGCCCAAGGAGTTTGCGCAGGTGGTTCGGCAGGGGATCCCTTTTATGGGCTATGCGCCCCTGGTGACCGGCTCTGCCGAGCAGGGCAAGGGATTGGGGGAATTGCTGGAGTCGTGTGCCGATGTGGCCAACAACCACGCCCTGCGCATTTCGACACCGGAATTGAACCGGGTGGTGCACGAGGCGGTGGACCGGCGGCCGTACACGAGCGGAGGCCGGGATCTCAAGGTTTACTATGCGGCGCAGGTTTCAGTGAAACCGCCGGCGCTGGTGTTGTTCGTCAATGATCCCGAGATAGCGCACGAAACCTATGTGCGCTATCTGGAAAATCAGTTGAGAGCGGCGTTCGGCTTCCAGGGGACTCCGCTCCGCGTGATGCTGCGCAAGCGGGGGCGGGAGGATCGGGAGAGATAGCCCGAGAGACACAAAAAAAGCGGGAGCGGCAATGACGCCGCTCCCGCTTTTTCTTTGCCGAAGCTCAGGCAGGTTCCGGACGCGGGCGGAGGGCCGGGGGCGGGGTGGGAGCCCGGCGCTCCTCCACTTCCCCCGTGGTCGCAGTTGGGGCAGCCGGGGGCTTGAGCGGCACGACCGGTTCCGGCAGGGTTTCCCCGTTCAGCAGCGCCAGGAATTCCTCGCGCCCGATCGTCTCGCGTTCCAGCAGCACCGAAGCGATCCGGTCCATGACTTCCCGGTTCTCGTCGAGGATCTCCCGCGCCTTCTGGAAGCACTCCTCAATGATGGAGCCCACCTCTTCATCAATAGCGGTGGCGACATCCTCCGAGTAGTTGCGGTCTTCCATCAGGTCGCGCCCAAGGAACGGGTTGCCGTGCCGGTGTCCCAACTTCCGAGGACCGAGGCGGGCGCTCATGCCGAACTCGGTCACCATATCGCGGGCGATGTTGGTGGCTCGCTCCAGATCGTTGCTGGCGCCCGTGTGGATTTCATTGAACACCAACTGCTCGGCGACTCGGCCCCCGAGCAGCATCGTGATCTCGTGCATAAGTTCGGTGCGGCTCGCCTGGTAGGACCGATCTTCCGGCGGCACGCTCCAGGTAAGTCCCAGCGCCATTCCCCGAGGCAGAATGGTGACCTTATGGACCTGCCACTCGGTGGGCAGCATCTCCTGAATCAGCGCGTGCCCTACCTCATGATAGGCGGTGACCTTCTTGACTTTCTCGCTGAGAATGCGGGACTTGCGCTCGGGCCCGGCGTGCACCCGGTCAATGGCCTCTTCGAAATCGCCCATGAAGATCTGCTGCTTGTTATCCCGGGCGGCCTTCAATGCCGCCTCGTTCACCATGTTGCCGAGGTCGGCGCCGGTGAAGCCGGGCGTGCGGCGGGCAAGGACTTCCAGATCTACCTCTTCAGCAATCGGCTTGCCCTTG
>SYMT01000336.1 GCA_005805375.1 Actinomycetota bacterium | reverse complement strand
TAACTTGGAGGAGGGCAGTGGCGGCGGCAGTGAGTTCCATAACACCATGACGTACATGATTCCGTCCAGTTGTGTCCTCTCAGATGCCGCCGTGTCTCCTCACGGGTGGGAGGATTAATTCTGCTCGGTTCCCTGAGTGGAATGGCTCGGGGAGGATCCGGCCCGATCTAACCGTGGTGGAACCGATGGCGGCGGCGGGAGGGATCGCGCGCGGGGCCACTCCGGTGGTTTCGTCACCGCTCTCGCTGCTGCTCCCACTCCCGGATGCGGAAGAGGTGCGGCAACTCTACCTGGAGATCCGCGAACCCTCGGATGGGGCGGTAGTTACGGTGATCGAACTGCTCTCCCCTGCCAACAAGGCACGCACCAGTGAGGGCCGCCGAGCCTACCTCGCGAAGCGGGCGCGCCTCCTCCGAAGCGAAGTCCATCTTGTAGAACTGGACTTCCTGCGGGGTGGGGAGCGCCTGCCGATGGCGGAACCGTTTCCGGACGCGGACTATGCCGTCGTCATCAGCAGGGCGGAGGAGCGCCCCCGCGCCCAGGTATGGCCCTGGGATCTGCCGGACCCGCTCCCGACCGTGCCGATTCCGCTGCGGGACGGAGACTCCTGCCTGCTCGACCTGCAGGCGGTCTTCACCGACACGTACGATGCCTCCAGTTACGACTACAGCCTCCGCCGCGACCTCCCCGTACAGCCTGCACTGAGTCCCAAACAGGTAGCCTGGGTGCGCGCGCAACTGGACCGTGGCCGGAAAGACTGACGTCGAACTCTGCCGTGGCGCCGACCGACTATTCTTGCAGGAACCCGGCGGAAACTGATCGGGTCTCTGCGATATCGGCGTGAGGTCAGGAGGAGCAATGATGCGGCGAACATGGTTCTGGAGCATGGTGCTGGTTGGAGTGGCGGCGACGGCAGCCCTGGCGCAGGGGGGTGAGGTCTACTGCGGATCGTTCACTCCGATGCGTCTCCGGGTGGCATCCGGCGGCAAGACGGTGGATCAGCGCGCGGTGATGGCGATGAATGTCATCAACAAGTACCTCGGCGGCCGGGTGGGGCGGGTTGCGACCCGACCTCAGGGAAAGAACATCATGTTGTTCCTGAACGGTGAGCGTGTCGTCACCGTCACCCCTGCAGACGCACTGGCGGAGAAAGCCAAGAGCACCGCGGCACTGGCCGCGAAGTGGTCCCGCAGCCTCTCCTCGGCGTTTGAGCAGTCGAAGGCGCTCAAGTAGGAGACGGGTGTGCGCATTCCCCGGAGTGAGATCCTGGCGAGCCTGCGGGCGCAGGTGGCATCGGGTTGCCCGATCATCGGCGCGGGGGCGGGCACCGGCATCTCCGCCAAGTGTGCCGAAGCGGGCGGGGTAGATCTCATCATCATCTACAACTCCGGGCGGTACCGGATGGCCGGCCGGGGTTCCCTGGCCGGCGTCCTCTGCTATGGGGACGCCAACGCCATCGTGGTGGACATGGCGCGCGAGGTGCTGACCATCGTCCGATCGGTGCCCGTGCTGGCGGGAGTCTGCGGCACGGACCCATTTCGGAACATGGACGTGTTTCTGCCGGAACTGGCCCGGCTCGGTTTCTCCGGCGTCCAGAACTTCCCTACCGTCGGCCTGATTGACCGGGACAGCCTCTTCCGTCGCAACCTGGAGGAGACCGGCATGAGCTACAGTCTGGAAGTGGAGATGGTCCGCCTCGCCCGGGAGATGGATCTCCTGACTGCACCGTACGTCTTCGACGAAGCAGAGGCCCGCCAGATGGCCGGCGCCGGGGCGGACATCCTGGTAGCGCACATGGGCCTCACCACCAAGGGCACGATCGGCGCCCATTCGGCCCTGACACTGGCAGAGTGCCCCGCGCGGGTGCAGGCAATCCGGGACGCTGCCGCGGCCGTGAATCCCGAGGTGCTGGTGCTCTGTCACGGCGGCCCGATTTCCGAACCGGAGGATGCAGCCTACGTGCTCCAACGCACTCTGGGAGTGGCCGGCTTCTTCGGTGCGAGCAGCATGGAACGCCTGCCCACCGAGGTAGCCATTCGGTCTCAGGTCGAAGCGTTCAAGGCGATTCGTTTCTGAGGAAGCAGCGCGCCCACCACGGAGCAGGAATCGGCCGGCGGGGGCCGAACTGACAACGAGCGCCTGCGTCGCGATGCTCAGGGGAAGTGGAGGACTTTGTGCGAAAGAAGAAACCGGGGTGGCCGAAGAACATCGAGAAGGAAGCTGCAGACCTGCGCAACCAGCGCGCAATTCCGGAGCACTCCGTATCGGAAGCTCTGGCGGGCCTGAAGAAGATCTTGCAGGAAGCAACCAGGTTCTCCGACATCGGAACCTACTTTTTCGATCAGGTGTTCGACATTCCTGAGATTCTGGATGGATGCCGGCCGGCCAGGGACGAAAAGCTGGAAGCTTGTCTGACCGAGATCGGGAAACGCTTCACCGCCGTACCGGAACGGCTGACGGGGATGGTTTCGCGCCTCGTCGAACTGCCCGATCACCAGTTCATCCACGGTCAGTGTTTTGTCGGGAGCTTCCTGGGACTCCTCATCTATTTTCGGGACATTGAAGTCGGTATGGTGATCCTCAACAACGACGAACCGAACTCGAACACGGAATACGTGCGGTTCCGTGCGGTGGACCTGCTGGAAGGCCCCGGAGTGCCGCGGGGACGCACCACGGTCCACGGTCGCCCGATGAGCGCGGCGTAGTCGAGCCGGTGGACCGATGCGTGCACCGTCGGCACACGCACCGGCGCCACACACCGCCCCACTTGAAGCTGGCGCTGGGCGAGTGAGTGAAGAGCACGGAGCGGAAATCCTCGCCCCGTGCTCGTTGCTGCCCGTGTCTCAGCGCGCCATCTGCGCCGAAGCCATCTGGGAACTGCTGCGCATCAGCGGCGCACTGCCGAAGTTCACCCCAAAGCGGGCGCACCAGATGGTGACCGTGCGGTACTTCCGGAGGTCCACACTGTCCGGGATCGGGTAGTTCTGGTCGCCCTGGTTGCCCTTGATGGAGCCGAGATCAATGAACCCGGCTGTTTTGACCGTGGCGTCGTCCTTCACATCGGGCGCCGCCACCAGGTACACATGCACGTCCGGGCCGTTGGAGGTCTCGAACTGCGTCAGGCGCAGGACGCGATTCCCGTCGCCGGTGCGCAAGATTGCGGCGGCGCCGGTGGTTTTGTGTGCGCCCGAGCGGAACTGACCCATCTCCAAAGCCTGGACCTGCCGGGAGGCGCCGGCGACCGGCAGCGCCTCGTTCACCTGTTTGTTCACAATCAGTGTGTCGGGGCGGAACAGGGCAAATCCGATTCCGGCGAGGGTGAGGGCGCAAATCCCCAGGGCGGTCTTCTGTGTGCTGATCATCGTGGTGTCTCCAGCCTCCATCGTTGGAGGCAGTGTGCGTCGTTGCTGATCATCGAAATGCGCGGACGGCAGGCACAGTTCCCACGACTTTTGCCGCTTCCGGATGCGTACCCGTCGGGGGGGCCGCCGGGACGGCGGCGTTCCCGGGAGAGTTCGCGACTGGCGATTACGGGGTCCGGTGAGCCTGGTCCAATGCGCACGCGAGACTCCGCGCTCGTTGCGCCCGTATCGGTGGGCAGCGCCCCTCCGAACGGACATCACCCTCTCCCCCCGCGGTACCGACTATATTGGGGTAGGCACAGCAACGGAGAGGATTTGCACGATGGAAATCACCCCACAGGTCGAGGCGCTGCGCACGGCCATCAACACTGAAGACCTCGGGCAGGTACAGGCCCTGCTCAGCCGGGACCCGGAGTTGCACCGGGCGCCGCTGGGGTACGCGAATAACGGGCCGCTCACCTGGGTAGCCGAGTGCCGCGTACCGGGCGGTCCGCCTTCGCCCACCCGCCTGGAAATGGCGCGGTGGATGCTGGACCACGGTTCCGACGTGCACCAGGGAGGTGACGGCCCGCTGATGCGTGCCGCATTGGGGGACGCGCGCATCCCGATGATGGAACTCCTGTACGAGTGCGGCGCCGACGTAAACGCTCTCTGGAACGGGAACTACCCGATCCTCTTCGCTCCGTGCGAGACACTCCAGCCCGGGGCGCTCCGCTGGCTCCTGGCCCACGGAGCGGATCCCCAGGCGATCTCCCCGAAGTACGGCGATCCCCTGTCCATGCTGGTCGGCACCTATTGCCGCGACGCTGCGGGGCGTCACGGGTGTCTGGCCGCACTGGCGGAGCACGGTCTGGGGCTCCCCGATACTCCGGTGATGGCGCTGCACCAGGGGCGGCTGGACCTGCTCGCCCGGTGGCTGGAACGCGATCCCGGCCTGCTCTCCCGGCACTTCTCGGAAACGGAGATCTACGCGCCCGAGGTCTGCGGCGAAGGGAACGTAGGCCTGACCGCGGTGCCGGTGGCGGGGGGCACCCTGCTCCATCTTGCCGTCGAGTACGCTGACGTGCGCACGGCGGCCTGGCTGCTGGAGCAGGGCGCCGATCCGAATGCCCGCGCCGCCCCCGACGCCTCGGGGTTCAGCAATCACACCCCGCTCTTTCACGCTGTGATTACGATGGGAGCAAAGAACGATGCCCTGACGCGCCTGCTCCTCAGCCACGGCGCCGATCCGCTTCTTCGCGCCACGCTGCGCAAACAACTGCGCGACATGGGCGACCCGGCGAAGGAGGGGATGCACGAGTTCCGCGACGTGACGCCGGTTGAGTTCGCCCGGCTCTTCCAGGAACCGAGGTGGATCGTCGGTCCCGCCCTGAGCCTGCTCGAAGCGCCTCACTGACCGGAAACTCCGAATCGTAGCTCGGGAGACGGAGGGATCGGTCCGCCCGATCCCCAACAAGAGCGCCGGAAGCCCGGGCAAGCAGGTTCCGGGAGCCGGGCCGAGGCGCGCGGTGCGGCCCGGTGCAGCGACGGGGAGTAGTCACGGCATGCAGCGGCAAATGAAACAATGGCGGGTGTTGGCGGTCTGGGTACTGCTGGGCGGCGTGATCGGGGCACCCGCGGCGCCGCAAGCCCGGGCGCAGGGCGGCGAGGCCTACCAGTGGACCTATTCTGCCCGGCCGGGCGAGGTGCAGCGCTTTCGCACGTACATCCGCATCACCGGCCGCATGCCGGACGACAGCGAAGACCTCAAGATCACGCTGAAGAGTGCGTCCCGCCACGACATCCGGCAGGTTTCTCCCGAGGGCAACGTCACGTACGATCAGAGTGACGAGCGCTTCGCCGCCGTCATCAATGACGAGGCAGTCGCCGCGAAGAGCGCGGAAGTCAAGCCCGTTTCCCTGACCGTGGGCCGCAATGGGCTTGTGCTCGCCCGCACCAACCCGGCCATCAACCCGCTCACCCAGCGGTACGACAAGTCCCTGATTGCGCTCCAGTCCATGCCGGTGCCCCCGAAGCCGGTCAAGGTTGGAGAGAGCTGGACCGTGCCGATCCCCAATCCTCTGCTGAAGAGCGGCATCATCCAGACCACCTCAACACTGGTGGGAGTGGAAACCGTGGGCGGACGGCCGGCATTCCGCGTGCAGCTTCGGATGGAGTTCCCGACCACGTTCGGCGCCACTGAGCAGGAGATCGTGAAGGCCCAGGTGATCTACTTCCTGGATCGGGAAACCCACCAGCTCCTGCGCGCCTCCTACACCGTGCAGAATCCGATGCTGCCGTTTCCAGGGCTGCGGGTGCAATCGCAGGCGCTGGTATTCCGCGTGATCCCCGGTGTGAACGACGCCGGGGACCCGGAAGGCGACAAACTGCTGGCAGAGAAGCCGTAGTGGCGCAGTTTTCTTGTGTTACACGGGTGCTACCCGTGGATACCGACGCGCCGGCGATTGCAGCGAGAACCGGCGCCCGATCGTGGATGGGAAGGCCCCGGGCAGGGAGTACGGCGAACTGTGAGTCGCCCTGAGGTAGCGCAGCATGAAGATCACCGCCATCAAGACATTCCTCCCCTCCATCGGCACGCGGAATCGGAACCTCATCAAGGTCGAAACCAGCGAGGGGATTTCCGGTTGGGGCGAAGCATATTCCATCGGCCCGGATCTTTCCGTACGGCCGATTGTCGAATATCTCGCCCACTGGTTTGTGGGGGAGGACCCGCGCCGCATCGAATACCTGATGATGAAGACGCACCAGCAGTTCCGCTTTCCGCCGGGCGGGACGGGGCTGGCCGCGATTTCCGGCCTCGAACACGCGCTCTGGGACATCAGCGGTAAGGCGGCAGGGCTCCCCGTCTACATGCTGCTCGGAGGCCACGTCCGGGACCGGGTGCGCGTCTACCACGGCATCGGCGGGAAGTCCGCAGCCGAAGTAGTTGACGCAGCCGGGCGATTCCACGCTCTCGGGGGCTACACAGCGTTCAAACTCAGCCCGTTTCGTGTGGATCCGGACGCGAGCCGCTGGGGACGCGTCTGCCGCGCGGCGGCCGAGTTCTTCGAGGCGATTCGCGCCGGAACGCCGGACGACTGGGAGTTTGCCTTCGACCCCCACGCGAAAATCTTCGAACCGGTACGGGCGCTGCAACTCGCCAATGCTCTCGCGCCCTACGACCCCTTCTTCTACGAAGAGCCGCTGCGACCCGAGCACACCCCCTCCTGGGCCCGCCTGCGGCAGCAGATGCAGGTTCCACTTGCCACCGGGGAGTGTCTCTACACCCGGTGGGAGTTTGCCGACCTGATCGAGGCGGAAGGGGCCGACATCATCCAGCCGGACATCTGTGTCTGCGGCGGCCTGCTGGAGATGCGCAAGATTGCGGCACTGGCGGAGACGCACTACATCTCCATCGCTCCGCACAACCCGATGGGTCCCATCGCCACGGCGGTGAACGTGCACTTCGCGGCTGCCACCCACAACTTCAAGATCCTGGAGTTCATTGACCCCACCAACGCGCTCTGGAAAGACTGGGTGGACGATCCTTATCTCCCCAAGGATGGCTACATCGAAATCCGTGACCGGCCCGGACTTGGCATTGAAGTGAATGAGGATGCACTTCAAGAGGACGAATTCCATCACTGGCAGCGGACGTGCCCGGTGCGCCCTGATGGCTCGACCGGCTACATCTGAGCCGGTGCGGCGGAGCCTCCGGGCGCGCCTGCTCCCCCCCCTCATCGCCGCGGTCGAGCATCTCCCCCTGCCGATGGTATCCGCCATGCGGCCCGCTACGGCCCTGGCGCTGTCCCTCGTGCCGGGCTGGCGGGATCGCGTGCGTCGCGGAATGGGCGCCGCGCTGGGACCGGAGAATGTTCCCCGGGGCGCTGTGGACCGCTACTTTCGCCGCCTGGCAGACCTGACTGCCTACGGGACCGCCGTCATACGCTCCGGCGCCCGGCGCGGTGGCTTCGCCGGCGAATGGGCCATCCGGCCGGACGCCCGCGATCGAGTCCGTGCGGCACTCGCACGCGGCAAAGGCGCCCTCCTGGTGAGCCCCCACTTTGTGGGACACGAAGTCATGGCAGGTGTGCTCGGGCAGGACTTCCCGATCACGTTTCTGGTGCGGGAATCACCCGACGCGGAGTACGAGGCGATCAAACAACGCTGGTATGCATCGCTGGGGGTGCAAACCGTCTATCGCCCGGGCGGGAAGGGGCGGGCGCGCGGTCTGGGTGAGATGGCGGCCGCGCTCGGAGTGTTGAAGCAAAACCGCATCCTGGGGATCACCCCGGATCTCGTGCGAAGCGCCGGGTCCGGGACTTGCGTCCGGCTTTTCGGACGCGAGACCTGGCTGCCCGCGGGCGCATTTTACCTGGCGGTGCGGACGGACGCCGTGTTCCTCGGGGCAACCTATCACTGGGAGGCGGGGCGCTACGATCTCCGGCTGGACCCCCCACTCACGCTGGATCCCGCCCTCGATCGCGATGCCGCGGTCGCCTGTGTGGCTCAACTTTGGGCCGATCAATTTGAAGCCCGCGTGCGTGAGCACCCCGAAATGTGGCAGTTCTGGCTCGACAAGCGTTGGAGCCGACACCTCGGCGTGGAGCAATAGGACCGGATGGGGTTTGGAGTTCTTGTCTATCTCGGAGGAATACTGGGCACGCTTTTCCTGCTCCAGACGATCGTGCTGGCGGTGCGCAAGGAGCCGTTTCAGTGGACCTTCGGTGCGTCGAGTGAGCAGCCAAAGTCGCTCAAACTTGCACTGAAGGTGGTGCTCCAGACGACGCTGGTCAGCGCGATTTTCCTCTATCCCTTCCTGATCGGCGTCACCCCCGCTGCCTACTACGGTCCATTCTTCCGCCCCGACCGTGTCTATCAGTTCCTGCAAGGACAGGCCCTCGGGCTAGGGATCTTCGGGGTAGTCTACTGGGCGGAATGGCGCGCCGGTTGGCTGCACTTCCAACCACGCTATCCGGCAAAGAAGGCCTGGCTGAAGTCCGGCCTTTCCGCCCTGAGTTCCCTCACGGTCGTCTCCATCGAAGAGCCCATTTTCCGGGGAATTATCCTGTACGGTCTCCTCGGAGCGGCCGATCCCTGGCTGGCGGTGCCGCTCAGTGCGGTGTTCTTCTCGGCTGCCCACTACATCCGCCGGGTGCGCATCTACTGGCCCTCGATCGGACTGGCGGTACTTGGCATCTGGCTCGGCGTCGCCTTCGTCAAGACCGGGTGCCTGTGGTTCCCGATGGGACTGCACAGCGGGGGGATACTGGCCATCGGCATTCACCGCTGTTTCCTCCACTACCGCGGTCCCGCCTGGCTGATCGGCACGCAAACCTATCCGATTGCGGGGGTCCTGGTCATCCTCATCATGATTCTGGGCGCCGCCATCACCGGCCGCTGGCTCTGATCTGCTGTACGACGGGCAGATGCGCTCAGCGAAACCATTGTCCGGGGGGGCGGTACAAGCTGGCGAGACTGGTCCCCTCCCCAGTCTCGCCGCTGGAGTGCGTCGCCTTCACGACACCAATCGCAGCGCGTGGTTCCTTCTCCTCGTGCTGATCCCGATTGCCGGGCCGATCATCTACCTGGTGTTCCTCGCGCAGGAAGGTACTCCGGGCGAAAATCAGTATGGATCCAACCCCAAAATGGGAGTGATGTAATCCGGGTTCCTCTCCGGGACCTGGATGCACTTCCAGGCCCCGGAAACACCCCCCGGTACGGTCCCGGCTCCCGCCGGGGCGTGTTTGCCCGCCCCGGAAGCGGCGCCGAAAGCCGAATCCGCTACGGTCCATCCACGCGCAGGTCGGCGCGGCGTTCATTCCAGGTGCGAGTACGCATGTCGCCCAGCCAGGGCTGTACGATCTTCCGGTCGAGGTGGAGTTCGGCCAGCGCGAGCGGCTGTTCCCGGGTGGCTTCCGCGGCGACGTCACCCTTCGGGTCCACGATGAAGGTCTTCATGTCGTAGCTGGAGGTGATGAGGAAAACGTGGTTTTCCATAGCGCGGGCCCGGGCCAGAATGTCGCTCCCGCCCCAGATCGGTAGCAGGATCAACTCTGCGCCCTTCAGCGCCAGAGCTCGCGACGGCTCGGGGAACTGGAGATCCCAGCAGATCATCATCCCGACCTTCCCGAAATCGGTCTGAAAGACGGGGTACTCGCTGCCGGGAGTCAGGCCCGCTTCGACCTCTTCGCGCGGCAAATGCGTCTTCCGGTACTTGCCGGCCACGCGTCCTTCCCGGTCCAGCAGCACGGCGGTGTTGTAGAGGATCTTCCCCTCGCGCTCATACAGGCCGGCGCAGATGTAGCTCTTGAGCTTCCTGGCAGCGGCGCCCAGCCGTGTGGTGGTGGGCCCGGGCACTGACTCGGCGACCTCCGCATAGGACTTCCCGGTCCCGATGACGGTGACCCCTTCCGGCAGGCAAATCACATCCGGCTTCTGATCGGCGGCGCGTTCCATGAGCCGGCAGAACTCTTCCACGCTGCGTGCGGCCGCTCCGGTGCCCTGGGGCCGATGGTAGACGGTCAGTGCCCGCACCACGCGTCCGGCGGACGGGGTTTCCTCCGTCAGGGACACGTCATCCCACCAGACGGTGGCGTCGGGCGCCCAGGCCAGCGTCAACTCGACGCGTACGGTCTGTGCGCGTTCCGGAGCAACGCACACATGCTCCATGCGTGTCCACGCGCCCTCAGATGCAACCGCCGGCACATAGTCCGGCGGCCGGGCGGGCTGCCCCCGTGCATCCAGCCAGACCAGGCGCGCGGTGAGGCTGCGTGTCGGGTACGCCACCCCCTCCGCGCGCCGCCACGCGGTGAAGCGATACGTGACCCCTGCGCGCACGGGCGACCAGTCCCGCCGCCAGGAACCCACGGCGGCTGCGTTGCCGCCTCCTTGAATCGCGAGGGCCCCGCTCCCGGCGCGGCCGGCTCCCGCCGCCACTTCGAACCGGGGGGCGATTCCCTCCCGGGGTGAGGTGGTGCTCCACCCATCCGGTGTGCGCGTGTTCATGGGACCCCGGTAGTTCTGGAAGAGGGCGGCCCGGTTGCCGGACACGCGTTGCAGTGCGGCCATCGCGGCGCAGCAACCGAACAGCGTCAGCGCGGCCGCGAGCGGAGCGATCCACGGGGAGCGCCTCAGGCAGGACAGCATCCCACCTGCGGAATTCGGGCGGGTGCAGAGGGCGGCCCGGCTCCGGCGATCCGTCTCGTAGGTTTCCATTTGTTTGCTCCGTTCGGAAATGGGTTGAGTTGGGCCGATCCGGCGCTGTGGCTCCGGGCCGCCCAGCGCTCTCCTCTATTTCCCGCCCCCGGTGCGCTACAGTGTCGCGGCAGCTCTGGCCGCTGCTTCGATGGTGTGGTCTATGTCATCGTCGCTGTGGGCGGTGCTGAGGAACCCGGCTTCGAACTGGCTGGGGGCCAGGTAGACGCCGTGCGCCAGCATGCTGCGGAAGTAGGCTCCGAAGCGGGTCGCATCGCTCCGACGCGCCTCTTCGTAGTTGCGCACCGGAGCGTCGCTGAAGAACCCGGTGAACATGCTGCCGACGCGGTTGAAGGTGCAGGGCAGGCCGGCTCCGGCCATCACCCCGCGGAGCCCCGCTTCCAGCCGGGCGCCGGCAACCTCAAGCTGGGTATAGGCGGCTCCCTGGGCAAGGATCTCCAGGTGCGCGAGTCCCGCAGACACCGCCACAGGGTTGCCGGAGAGGGTGCCGGCCTGGTACA
Organism: Actinomycetota bacterium; assembly: GCA_005805375.1. GTDB lineage: Bacteria > Armatimonadota > SYMT01 > SYMT01 > SYMT01 > SYMT01. Next base: position 11,646 of record SYMT01000336.1, on the reverse strand, counting down.
CCGGGCCGGCGGGCGCAATCTTCTCCATGATGTCGCGGCGGCCGCCGTAGGCAGCCAGCGGGAAGCCGCCGCCCACGACCTTGCCGAGTGTAGTGAGGTCCGGGGTGATCCCATACAGTTGCTGGGCGCCGCCGTACGCAACCCGGAATCCGGTCATCACCTCGTCGAAAACGAGCAGTGCGCCGTACTCCCGGGTAATCCGGGAGAGACCCTCCAGGAACCCGGGCGCGGGGGGCACGCAGCCCATGTTACCGGCTACCGGCTCAACCACCACGGCAGCGATGCTGTCTCCGCCGGACCGGAAGGTCTGTTCGACCGCCTCCAGGTCGTTGAACGGCACGCTGAGCGTGAGGGCCGCAAAGGCTTCCGGCACCCCGGGGCTATCCGGGATGCCGAGCGTGGCGAGCCCGGATCCGGCTTTCGACAGCAGCCCGTCGGAATGACCGTGGTAGCAGCCGTCGAACTTGACGATTCGATCCCGACCGGTGAACCCGCGGGCGAGGCGGAGCGCGGACATCACGGCCTCGGTTCCCGAACTGACCAGACGTACCACCTCAATGGAGGGCGCCGCCGCGGTGATTTTCTCCGCCAGTCGCACCTCCAACTCGGTGGGGGCGCCATAGCTCGTGCCGTTGTCCACGGCTGCATGGACCGCTTGCTGCACCGCCGGGTGTGTGTGGCCGAGGATCATCGGTCCCCAGGAGAGGACGTAGTCAATGTACTCGTTTCCGTCTGCGTCCACGAGTCGGGAGCCGTGGGCCCGCTCGATGAAGGGGGGATTTCCCCCCACCGCGCGGAATGCCCGGACGGGACTGTTGACGCCGCCGGGGATCACCCGCACGGCGCGTTCGTAGAGGGCCTGGGACTTCCCGCGCTCCATCGCTGTTGCTCCTCAGCCCTGCCCGAACCAGAGGGCGATCTCCTGCGTCGCCGTCTCCACGCCGTCGCTGGCGTGCACGATGTTCTCGCCGACCTCCAGCGCGAAATCGCCGCGGATGCTGCCCGGAGCGGCTTCGAGCGGGCGTGTGGCGCCCACGATCTGCCGGATTGCCGCAATGGCGCTTTCACCTTCAATCACCATCGCGACCACCGGGCCGGAACTGATGAAGTCCACCACACTCTCGAAGAACGGCTTGCCGCGATGCACGCCGTAGTGGTTCTCGGCGAGTGCGCGGCCGGCAGTGAGCATCTTCAACTCAACCACCTTCAAGCCCCGCTGCTCGAACCGGCGGATGCACTCCCCGGTCAACCCGCGCCGGACCCCGTCCGGCTTAATCATCACGAAGCTGCGCTCGATCAATGTTCTTGGTCTCCTTAGCCCTGCGTCTGTCCGACTACTTTCCAAGGGACAGCAACTGTCCGGCCACCGCCATCCCGGTAGTGGCCAGATAGAAGATACCACACAGAAGCAGGCCCACCTCCCGCCACCAGACGGGGCGCAGGGACTGCGGGAGGAAGCGGCGGTTCACATAGAATGTGTGGAAGCTCGTCATGCACATGGCGAACCCCTGCGTCACTGCCGTCAGGATCAGGATCTGGGCCGGTGTCTTGCCGAACACGGTGAACACCACCAGCATCACACAGTTCAGCACCGCGTAGGACCCGGCGATCAGGTAGTAGATGCGCTTGACACTGCCGCCCGAAGTCTCGCGCGCCCGGTCGCTTCCGGTCCACAGGATGTCGGTCCAGCGGCGGGTAACGTGGTCCAGCACCTGCACCTGCGTGAACCAGACGATCAGGAAGCCGGTGAAGAGGGTCAGATTCCAGAACAAGTGTCGCTGGCCGGGGAACGAATCGGCAATCCCCTGGGCCTGCATGGACGCGATTTGCATATTGCCCGCGTCGCCGGTCAACTTGACGAACTGAAGGGACATCGCAGCAGGAAGGATGATCCCCGCGAAGCAGCCGAGCACCCAGATCACGTACTGGTCAAAGTGGACGTATTGCCACCAGGCCTTCCAGCGCTCCATCGCGGCGGGGTTCACCCGGAACACCTTGCCCAGGGGAGCCAGGGCGATCTCGATTCCACCCACGGCGGATGGAATCGAACCCACCAGCGCGCCCATTCCCCATCCCTTCTCCCGCGCGTAGTTGCTGAAGGTAGCATTGCTCAACCCCCCTGCCCCGGCGAAGGCCGCAAAGCCGGCGATGGTGGCCCAGTCCTTCAACTGCATCCCGTCCGGAATCATCAATCCGTTCTGGTCGAAAGGAAAAAAGAACCCGCGCAGCAGGATCTTCCACGTATCCAGCGGCACCAGCACCAGGTCCACGAACGCCAGATAGCCGAGCACCCAGATCACCTTTGCCGACATACAGCCCAGCAGCATGTTGTAGATCTTGCCGCCGAACAGCATGAGCACAAAGCACAGCAGGCTAACCACGATCCCGAGCCACATGATGACCCACTTGTGCTCCGGTCCCGGGATCTTGCCGACTCCGAGCCACGCGGCGAGGAGCAGGGAGGCGATGCTGGCCGCGAACGCCGGGAAAAACATGCCGATGTCCGCAATCAGATAGACGCCGGACCAGAAGCGCGGACCGGGGCGGCAGCGCAGGTAGCCCGTGAACACCGGTTCGCCGGAATACAGCGCGTATCGGATGCACTCCGTGTTGAGGAACGACTGGAACACGATCGCCAACGTGGCCAGCCAGAGCATCTGGCCGCCGAACTTAACCGTGACGGCGGGACCCAACAGCCACTCACCTGTCCCAATGCTTCCGCCAAGCACGATGATGCCCGGCCCGATGGATTGCAGCACGTTCTTCCAGCCGAAGGGGACTGGTGCGGGGAGTTCCGCTGTTTCCCAGGTAGGGAGCTCCCCACCGTCCGGTCGTTCCTCGACCGGATCTGCTTCGAGTGACTGATCCGAATGCGGCACGATGCTTCCTACCCCCCACGCGACGCTGCGCGCCCATCTCCGGTTACTTTTCGCCCCTGGGTTTTATCGCGGTGGGTTCGGTTCTTGCCGGACGGTCCGCGCAGGGCGCAGTGTTCGTTCCACACGGCCACGTACTGCGAAGAGATCAGGAAAAGACGCAACAACTCCTGGTTGAGATACGCTCAGTTGGGTGCAGGGCTTGTTCTCCCTCCGGCGAGTCGGAATCAGTCCCGATGCCCCCGATTGACACTCCGAGGGAGACATCGCGCCCCCCGGAAGCGCCCCAAAATTTGGAGCAGGTACTACCATTGTGCGGTGTGCAGGGTACAATTTAGAGTAAGGAGAGACAAGACATGTCGCCACAGCGAGTTCTCGTCGTCGAGGACGATCCGGATACCGAACAGATGCTCACCATGATCCTGCGCTCTGAGGGCTATGATGTCCTTTCCGCAGGGAATGGTCCCCTCGGCCTGGAGATGCTCCGGAAAATGGGGCCGGACCTGGTCATCCTGGACTGGATGCTTCCCGGGATGGATGGCCTGGAAGTGTGTCGGCGCACCCGCGAGTTCAGCACGGTGCCGATCATCATGCTCACGGCCAAGACGGCCTCGGAAGACAAAGTCGCCGGACTGGACACCGGTGCCGACGATTACCTGGCTAAACCGTTCGAGCCGGAAGAACTGCTGGCCCGCATCCGCGCCCAGCTACGGCGTGCTTCGATGGTGGGCGACGGCCTGCAGCGCGATAAGCCGGTCCAGGTGGGAGATTTGCGCCTTGAGCCCGCCAGTCACGAAGTCTGGCTGCATGGGCGTCAGGTGAACCTGACCCGTCTCGAGTTCAACCTGCTCTACTGCATGGCTCAACGCGCCGGCAAGGTGCTCACCCGTGACGACATCCTTCGCCTGGTGTGGGGGGAGAACGAGGCGATTGACCTGCGCGGCATTGATGCCCACATCCGCCGCCTTCGCGCCAAGGTCGAGGACGATGCCGATGATCCCAAGCGGATCATGACGGTGCATGGCGTGGGTTACAAGATGGTCGGTAATTAACCATCTCTATAAGAACTCCCGCACGGCACAACGTACTCCGACTGCGCGGATCGGGTAATATCTAGATAGGACGTCCGGCCGTGCTTCGGCCGGACGTTTCTTCGAACAAATTCTGCCCGCATTCAGAGGGTGGGAGAACGATGCGCTGGTCCACCCGTGTGAGCGTCGTCGCAGCAGTGTTGGGGACTACACTCGCCTGCCTGCCGGTTCTGGGTCAGGTGGGGCTGTTCAGCTTTGGGCCCCCCGATGCTCGGATCGCGGAGGCGGGCTCCTACACGGTGCGCTGGCTGGACTCGCCGGTCGCCATTCCCAATGCAGGGCACATCCCCAGCGTTACCTGGTACTATTCCCGCCAGCAGGACGGCTCCGAGCGCCAGCGTATGGTGTCGCTCTTCGCGGACGATTTTACTCGCGGGCTGAGTGCTAACTGGCGAGCGGATGGCCCCTTCGCATTCGACTGGAAAGTGGCCCGGGAGCAGGACCGGGCCTTCGTCGTCGGTCCGCGCGACGGTAGCGCGCTGATCGGACTGCAACCGACCGAGCGCGATGTAGTGATTTCCGCTCTGGTCCGCCCGCGTGGGGTTCTGAGTCGCTTTGCTCTCGGGTTTAGGACCCAGCCGAATGGATCCGCCTATCAGCTCACGGCGGACAAGGATGGGCTCGCCCTCCGCGAGAACGGGCTTGCTGTGCGACCGCCGATTGCCACCTCCCAGTTGCTGCCGGGCAGATGGTACTGGTTTGAGATCGGGATTCGCTCCCACCCGCGAGACGTGGAACTCCGGCTGCGGGTATTCGACGAGGCGCGCAAGAACGTTCTTTGTTGTGTGAGTCAACTGAACATTCGACCAGGTGATCGCAACCTCCTGCGCACCGGCCTGTTGACGCTCTCCGGCAGCGCAGACTTCTCCACTGTCTACGTGGATCCGTGGCAGGCGCGCTGGCTGGACGATGTGCGCAACGAGTTCCGCTGGGACACCTCCGGCGTGCCAGCGGGTTCCTATTACCTGGTTGCCGAACTGTGTGCCGACCGGCAGGTGCAGCGGATCCAGGTCAGCGATTATCAGGTAGAAGTGCGCAACCCCGAGTCTGACGGCCGGAACTAGGGCAAGTTGCTGATTTCGGGCTACCCGTTGTTTTTGATCCGCCGGTTTGAGTTCCGTCGTCCCTCGGTTTGCAGTATCCTTCCAGCGAAACACGACGCGCTGGTCATAGTTCTCACAACGATGGAGATGCAGCTATGGTAGGACGCTGGTGGACCAGGGCTCCCCTCTGGCTGCGCCTCAGTTTCCTGTTTGGAATGATGACCACCGTCCCCCTCCTGGTGAGCGGCATTCTCCTTTCAGTGCGCGGGTGGAATGGGATCCTCGGGAGCGGCAACGCCGTGGCTGAAGCCGGCCGCCGCGCGCTGAGCGATGCAGCCAGCGCCTTCAACGAACAGTCTTCCAAACAATTCCAGCGGGCTGCGGACACCATGGTGGAGAGTTCGCAACTGCACCTGCAAACCACCTCCGACGACGCTGCCCGGGTGAGCAATCTCAGCCTGGATGACAGCACTACTCGGATGAGTGCGCGGGTAGAGAAGTCCGTGGGAAACGGCATCCACGGGCTGCTGGAAGTCAGCGAGACGGCCCTTTCGCAATCATTGCAGGCGCAGCAGCAGGCAAATACCCGGGCGCTGGATGGACTGAGCGGCACGTTCAAGCAGAACATGGAAGCTCGTCTCGCCCAAACCACCCCCCGGCTCGAAGGCGACTTGCGGAAGTCATTCGATCGTCTGTGGGAGGCTCCCGCTGATCGGCGCGCCGCCAGTATCCTCGACTACACCGAAACCTTCACCGCAGAACTCATCCTCCGCCTCCAACCGGCGATTCTCTCCGTCGGCATCCGGGATCGAGACGGCGCCCGGCCAATCCTCAATCGCCTGCTGAAGAACCCGACCGCCCGCCCCAACATCGTGCGCGTCGTGCTGGTGAGCGAGACGGGCGATGAGTGGACGCGCGTTCCCGACACGGAGGCGGCGATCGGTGATGAAGACTGGGAAGCGACTCCGACGCGCCACCGCCTCTTCGAGTCCTCCAGCCCGTGGATCCGCGAGCCCGTACGGTGGGACGAACGCAGTCGCCACTGGATCATTCGTGTCGCTCACAAACTTCCCCTGTCGCAAGATGCGGTGATGGACGGCGACGAGGCGACGCGAATGACGTTGAAAACCCCCACATCCTTCGTGGTGGTGGACTTTGAGCTCGAGCACGTCGTCGAACCCGCACGGGTGGACGCCCCGACCGGTATGGAGTTGCTCGTGGTGGAGGGAGGGGACGGCAAAGTCGTTAGCTCGACTGTTCCCGATCAGATCAACAGCCCCGCCCGGGCAATTCTGGAGCGCCTCCCGAAAAAGAAGGATACAGACCAGTACGCCCGCAAGTCGTTCTTCTTCTCCTATACCACCTCCGACGGTTTCCGGCGGCATGGCGCTGCCCGGTACTGGAAGGACCTGGGAAATTGCTGGTCGGTCGTCGTGCAGTCCGACGAAGAAATCTACCGCCCGGTGCGGGAGTTCCAGGAAGGGATCACGACGTCCTGGAAAGACGCTGTCGCGGCGGTGGGGGGTGAGGCAAGGGCCCTCACCCAAACCGATCAGGAACGTGCGAAGCGCGCCAACCGCGAACTCTTGAAAAGCGCACGCGGCAAGATGGTGGCGCAGCGCGACACGCTGGTCAGCGAGGTTGCAGCCCATCTGCGGGAGGAGCGCGAACAACACCTTCCCGACGCCCGGCAGCAGCTTCAGACCACGTTGCGGGGAGTGGCCAGGAAAGTGGCGCAGCAGATGAAGGATGATGCTGCGACCGGCGCCGCCCGGGCTCAGCGGGAGATGCGCACATCCCTCGATCTGAAAACGAACAGCTTCACCTACCAGATGGAACAGGCTGCAGCACAACGGGCCGGACGTGTGGCCCGGCAGATGCAAGTTTATTCCGCCGGCCTGATTCCCCTGGCGCTCATCCTGGCGCTCGGACTGGCCACGCTGGCAGCGCGTTCACTAGTGCGGCCCATCAACCGTCTGGTCAAGAGCACCCAGGCGCTGGCGGCAGGGGACTACTCAGAGCGCACTGCGGTCCGCGGCGACGATGAACTGGCCCGGCTGTCGCTCGCTTTCAACGACATGGCGGATGCGATCCAGGCGGGGCAAGCCGAACTCCAGCAAAGCCACGACACACTCGCTGCCGAGAAGGCGCGCATCGAAGCGATTGCGAATTCCAGCCCGGATGGACTGGTCATGCTCGAGTCGAGCGGACGGGTGGCCTTCCTCAACCCGTCTGCCATCCGTCTGCTGCACTTGCCGCCGGAGAACCTGCCTGTCGAGCCATTCGAGATCGGCGCCCTGCCCGCGGACGGGGCGGAAGTGCTCCGGCGCTGCCTCGCGGCCGCCGAGGAAGATGAAGGCGCCCGCGAATTCGAATTCGAAGCGCCCCAGCGGCAGATTCTGCAGTTGCGCGAAGTGCAGGTGCGCACTCCCGGTGGACGCTCGTACGGGCGGCTACTGCACATCCATGACATCACCCGAGAGCGCATCATTGATGAAATGAAGAGCGACTTCATCTCGCTGGTGTCGCATGAACTGCGCACACCACTCACTTCCATTCTCGGCTTCTCGTCCTACATCCTGACCGGGCGCCTCGGTCCCGTGAGCGAGGGGCAGCGCCCGGCCCTCGAGTCTGTCCACCGGCAGGCGCGGCGATTGTCTGCGATTATTTCCGACTTTCTCGACGTTTCCCGCATTGAAAGCGGGAAAATTGAAATGAAGAAGGAGCCGGTGTCGGTTCGGGGGATCGCGGATCGGGTGATCGAGGACCTGCGTCCCCAGGCGACGGAGCGGAGCATCCAGGTGGCGACGCGGACGGAAGAAGATCCGGTGTTGCTGACGGCATTGGGTGACGAACCGCGTATCGCACAGGTGTTCACCAACCTGATCAGCAACGCGCTCAAGTTTACGGACCGGGAAGGCCACATTGACGTGCTGCTGGCGCGAGAAAACGGAAGCGTGCTGTGCCGTGTGCGCGACTCCGGCTGCGGCATTCCGGCCGACGAACTGGACAAGGTCTTCGATCGGTTCTACCAGGTAGAGAAGGTCGTCACGCGGAAGACCGGGGGAACCGGACTGGGTCTGGCGATTGTGAAGAACATTGTGGAAGCTCACGGCGGGCGAATCTGGATCGAGAGCGAACTCGGAAGCGGCACCCAGGTCTCGTTCACCCTGCCCGGGGCATCCTGACGACGGCGGCACGAGAGAGGCACGACGAGAGCGGCGCGCGGCGGCGCTTCTTGAAAGGGCTCACTCCCATGAAAGATGAGGCAATCCGGCGGATGGCGCGGATACTGGTGGTCGAGGACGAACCGGAGAACCGGCTCTTCATCGGCCTGATGCTCCGAACCGAAGGCTACGACGTCCTGGAGGCAGAGGACGGGCCGAGCGCTTTTTCGGCGCTCGCCCGGGGCGTCGCGCCGGACCTCATCTTGCTCGATGTGATGATGCCCGGCCTGAATGGCTGGATGGTGTTTGAACGGCTGCGTACTGAACCGCGTTGGGAAGGGATTCCTGTCGTGATGTTGACGGCGCTCGCCCAACGTTCCGATGTGGAACGGGCGGTACAGTTAGGAGTGGATGGCTATCTGACCAAGCCCTTCGAGCCTGCCGATCTGATCCACACGATTGAGGAAACGCTCGGGCGGCGGAACGTGGTGCCGCAGGGGGAAACGGCAGACGATGAGTAAGGTCCTGGTCGCGGATGATGATCCTTCCGTGCGCGAATTCTGCACACTGCTGCTCCGAAACGAGGGCTTCGGGGTGGTCGAGGCCGTGGATGCCGTGACGTGTGTCGCCCTGGCGCGGCAGGAGCAGCCGGACCTGATCTTGCTGGATTGGATGATGCCCGAGGTAGATGGGATGGATACGCTGCGCCTGCTGAAAGCAAGTGACCGCACGACCCGCATCCCGGTGGTCATGCTCACAGCGCTCGACTCGGACGCTCAGATCACCGAGGCGACGATGAACGGCGCCGAAGGATATGTCACCAAGCCGTTCGAACCGGACGACCTCCTCGCATTGGTGCGACGCTTCACCGGTGTGGTAACATAGCCGTTGCTGGTGCGTGCACCCGCAGATGGCCCTACTGCTACCGCTCCCTGCTCTCCGATCATGCAGCCTCCGGCGATTCCCGACCACATTCGTCGTCTCCGGCCTTACGTGCCGGGAAAACCCATTGAGGAAGTTCAGCGCGAGTTCGGGCTGACGGACGTCATCAAACTCGCCAGCAACGAGAACCCGCTCGGGCCCTCCCCGCGCGCGACGGCAGCCCTGGCCGCGGCAGTGAGCGACAACCTCGGGCTCTATCCCGACGGCGCCTGCTTCACTCTGACCCAGGCTCTGGCCCGCCGTTGGGAGGTGGAGCCGGAACAGATCGTGCTGGGCAACGGTTCCGATGAGATCATCGCCAATCTCGGGCTGGTGTATCTGGGCCCCGGCGCCCAGACGGTAACCGGAGCCCCCACCTTTGTTCAATACAAGGCCGCCGCCGGGTTGAATCAGGCTGAGTTCATCGCCGTGCCGCTCCACGAGCACCGGTTCGATCTGGACGCCATTGCCGACCGCATCACGCCGTGTACGCGCCTGGTCTTTATCGCAAATCCAAACAATCCCACCGGCACCATTGTGCGGCGACCTGCGCTGGAACGATTTCTGGACCGGTGTCCCGAGACGGCGGTCGTGGTGCTGGACGAAGCGTACTTCGAATACGCCGACGATCCGGACTATCCGGACGGTCTGGACTATGTGCGGCAGGGGCGTAACGTGGTGGTTCTGCGGACGTTTTCCAAGATCTACGCCCTGGCAGCCCTGCGGATCGGGTACGGCATCGCGCGTCCCGAGATTGCCGCCGCGCTCCAGCAGGTGCGCCAGCCGTTCAACGTGAATACACTCGCGCAGGTCGCCGCACTGGCCAGTCTGGAAGACCCGGACCAGGTGGTCCGGAGCCGCCGCGCCAACGCGGAAGGACGTGATTATCTGTACGGCGAGTTTGCCCGCCTGGGATTGCCCTACGTCGAGACGCACGCGAACTTCGTTCTCGCGGACATGGGAACACCCGCCCGCCCGTACTTTGAAGGTCTGCTGCGACGCGGCGTGATCGTGCGCTGCGGGGATGCGCTGGGCCTCCCGACCTACTTGCGAGTGACTATCGGACGGCCGGGTGACAATGTGCGGTTCATCGCCGCTCTGGAGCAGGTAATCCACGACAGCGCGAGTGGTCGTTAGCCGGTTCCTCTATGTTTGATACCGTCGCTATCGCCGGGCTCGGGTTAATCGGCGGCTCGCTCGGCATGGCACTGCGTCGCCGAAAACTTGCCCGGCGCGTGGTCGCGCTCGTGCGACGGCGCGTGACGCTGGACGAGGGCCGACAACTGGAGGCGCTCGACGACGGCGGTCTCGACCCCATGTGTGTGGCGGATGCTGAACTGGTGGTGCTCTGTGCGCCGGTCCGCACTATCCCCCTGCTGGCGAAACAAATCGGCCCACATCTGGCGTCCGGCGCACTCGTCACCGACGTCGGCAGCACGAAGGCGGTACTGGCGCATACGATTCCGGGCTTGCTCCCCGAAAGCGTCCACTTCCTCGGCGGCCACCCGATGGCCGGGTCGGAGCAAACCGGGGTACTGGCCGCGCAAGAGACGCTCTTCGAGGGCGCAACCTGGGCCCTCACTCCCACGATCGCTACCCCAATTGCGTGTGTGGCTCGGATGCAGCAACTGATTCACGCGCTGGGCGCGCGCGATGTGGTCCTCGAGCCGGAGGTCCATGACCGGGCAGTGGCTCGGATCAGCCACCTGCCGCACGTGGTGGCGGCCGCGCTGGCGACTGCCGCGGCCTCGGGCTCGGAGCCGCCGCCCGAGGTGCTGCGCCTCCTCGCCGCCGGCGGATTTCGGGATACCACGAGAATTGCCGGCGGATCCCCGGAGATGTGGCGTGATATCTGCGTCACCAATCGCGAGGCACTCTTGGAAGTGCTGCAGGAGTTTGAAGCAGGGTTGGCGGCATTCCGTGCAGCGTTGGAGGCGGACTCGGCAGACGCCCTGTTTGCCCGGTTCGAGGAGGCCCGCGCGGCCCGCGCCGCCATCTTCCCACCTGCCTCTCAAGCCGGCGGTGCGGAAGTTCTCCTCCCCGATCTGGGTGAGGCATGACAGGGGCAGTCATGCCCGAACCTCTGCTTCAGGTGAACGGGCTGGTCAAGACGTACGCAGCGACTTCTGCGTTCTCCTTCCGGCAGAGCGGGGGCTCGGGGGGAGTGCGCGCCGTGGACGACGTGACCTTCTCGGTCCAACCCGCCGAGACGTTCGGCCTGGTGGGTGAAAGCGGGTGCGGAAAGACCACCGTGGCGCGCTGTATCCTCCGGTTGATCGCGCCCACCCGCGGGGAGATCCGGTTTCACGGGCAGGACCTCCTGGCAGTCAAACCCGAGGCGCTGCGTAAAGTGCGCCGCGAGCTTCAAATCATTTTCCAGGACCCCTACTCGTCGCTGGACCCGCGGATGACCATCCGCGCCACTCTGTTGGAGCCGCTGCAGATTCATCGGATCGGGAACCGCACCACCCAGGAGCAGCGGGTACGCGAACTCCTGGACCTGGTCGGGTTGCCGGACTCGGCGCTCAGCAAGTTTCCACACGAGTTC
>SYMT01000335.1 GCA_005805375.1 Actinomycetota bacterium | reverse complement strand
GCCGTCCAGCCGCCATCCACGTAGAGCGCCGTTCCGGTCACAAAACTGGCTTCCCGGCTCGCGAGGAAGAGGGCCGCGGCGCGGATCTCCGAAAGCTCGCCCCACCGGTGCTGTGGGATGAGATTCAGGTATGATTCGAAGAGCGCCGGGTTGTCCTGGAGCCGCAAATTGTACGGGGTCTTGAACGGGCCCGGGCAGATCGCATTGACCGTGAGCCCGCTTCGCGCCCATTCCAGGGCCATCACCCGCGTGAGTTGCAGGAGGCCGCCCTTCGCCGCGCAATACGGTCCGCGCTCCGGCAGGGCCACCGCACCGAGCGACGACGAAATGTTCACGATCCGGCCGTACCCGGCTGCGATCATCGCCGGCGCTACCGCTCGCGCCACGAAGAACGGCGCGTCCAGGCACACCTGCGTCACCCGCCGCCAGTCGTCATCCGACAGGTCGAGCAGCGGACGGCGCAGCCCGGCTCCCGCATTGTTGATGAGGATCTCTACGTGCCCGAACTGCGCCAGCACGGCGGAGACGAAGTCGTTCACTGCGCTGGAATCGGTCACATCCAGCGGCAACGCCAGTGCCTCTCGTCCCGTCTCCCCGGCAATCTCCGCCCGCGCTGCCTCCAACTCCACCGCGTTTCGCGCGCAAATGGCCAGATCCGCGCCCGCCCCGGCCAGCGCCAGCGCCATCTGCTTTCCCAGGCCCCGACTCCCGCCCGTCACGATCGCCACCTGCCCGGTCAGGTCGAACATCTATCCCCTCGCTTCCACGGCCACGCCGCGCCCATCACCCGGACCTATCGCGCCGGACGCCGGGTGGGCACCTCCCACACCGCGGCGCGCCAACCGAGGGCGATGAACTCCTCGGCATAGCGCAGCGCCTCTTCGTAATCATCCGCGACGGCGATGTGCCCCGCCCGGCTCTTCGGGTCGGCGACAGCAATCAGCGCGCTGTGCGGAGCCTCCACCAGGGTGCGGGCGACCGCAACCTGAAACTCCTCGTCCAACTCCAGCACTACGATCGCCATACCCCGTGCCCACCCGTTCTGTACACTGACGCTCCACCGCAGGGGCCGCCCTGCGCCACCGGTGCATCCCTCGCCGCGCGTGAGGGCAAAAGCCCGTCCGGACCGCAGACCTCTTGCATGGCGTTCGGACAACACGGAGAGAGTTCCTGCCTGAATGTCCGGCCGGAACCTTCGCCCCGGGCAGTTCAGATACTTGCCTCCGCCTGTCGGAGGACTGCGCGTCGGACGCCACCTCGAAGGCATATATTCTGTCGGAACCCGCCGCTCCGACTCACGACCACGCGCCCGCGCCCGGGAAACACCCGCGGCCGCGGAAGTCCGTCTCGGACCATGTCGCGCAATTGCCGGGCGCCTCCGGATCGGGGTGCAGCGACTCCAGATCTGCCTTCGATCCCGCAGATGCCGCATACTGCCGCGGACGAGCCATCCCGCCCACCCGCCCTCCGTCCCCGCACCACGCACGGTAGTGAGGGAACCCGGCAGTATGAACTACCCCGACTAGACGGGCCAGAAGCCGGATGGCTGCGCCCGCAACATCCGGCTATTGGCCGTCTCGGCCGGGATAGTTCATTCCGCCGGGTTCCACAAGTCCTGCGGCCAGCGGCGCGCTCCGTCAGCCCCCGTCGGCGGCAGCTTCGCGGAACGTGACCCGCTCCGTCAGGAGGCGAAACTGGGTGAGGGCCACGGCCAGGATGGCGGCGCTGCCCAGCGCGATCCCTGCTGCCGCGGGAGCGAAGTCTGCACTTCCCAGCGAAGTGGCCGCCCAGATGCCGACAAACGGGCTGACCGCGCTCACGAGCAGCGCCTCCGCGCTGCTCCGCTGCCCGATCCCCAGGATGGCGCCGGCGATGGGTGGGCCTGCCCACAAAAGAAAGAGGAACAGCGCGAAGTAGCCGTTTCCACTGCCCTTCCACCGCACTTCGAATGCCTGCCGGGCGGCCGCAAAGTAGACCAATGTGAGCACCGCAACCGCTCCGCCCATCAACGCAGCGGCGCCGGCGCCGCGCAGCAGTCCCCCGACTCCTACCGTCACGACCAGGATGGCGCTGCACGCCAGCATCACGCTGGTGTTCCCCGCCGGTGCGTCCCAGGGTCCGGGGCGCGACTTCCCGGCTCGGCGCGCGCGGATCACGCCGCCGACCAACTCGCGCGCCGTCGGCGTGGACAGCGCAATCATGATGCTTGCGGTGAGCCAGAGCAGGAACGCGGGCATGCCGAGCACGGCGGTGTTGACCCCTGTGCTCGCCAGTGTCCCTGTCGGCGGCTGGAAGCCCACCATGTCGCCCAGCAGAAGGACGGCCACGACCGCAAACGCGAGCACCGCCTGTGGTTTGGAGAAGAAGGCCGCCTGGTCCTGGCGCATCTTTCGCGTGGCGGCGAGCAGGGTCAACCCCAGGATAGGAATCTGGTGCAGGAGCGAGTGAACGACGACCGGAAGCGCAACTCCGAAAAAAGTAGCGGTCTGCGCGCGATCCGCGGCCGATACAGCCGTGGGCAGGATCGTGAGAAAGCCCGGCCCCGACACTCCTCCTAAAACCTGCCCGAAGACGAAGTAACCCACGAGCACGAACGCCACGACTCCGGTCTGTGCCTGGCGCGTGACCCGCGCCACCAGCCCTGCACACACGCTGAGGGCGTGGTACAGCAGCGCGACGACCACCACATCCGTGTAGACCGCGAGTACCCCCAGGATGCCCGGTCTGCGCCACACGCCCAGGAGCAAGCCGAACGGTACGGTCATCGCGAACAGGAGCCACTCGCGGATAGGGCCCCCCAGCAGGAACCCCACCACGAGGGCCAGCGGGCGCTGGGGGGAAATCCGGTGGAAGTCCAGAATCCCCACCTGTCGCGCCTGAAGCAGCGACCCCGTTGCCTGGCCCGAGCCGGCGACGAACAGCAGCAGCGACTGCCCGACCAGCAGCGTCCAGAACCCCGTCCCGTTGTCGGCGCCGCCCAGCGCGAACGTGGCCCACGTCAGGAATGCGCACAGCGCCAGAACGGCCACGGCGAGCGTGACCACCGGCCCGCGGCGGAGCCGGGAACGCACATGTTTGATGAGGACCGGGTTATCGAAGAAGAGCCGGTAGAGTCCCATCACGCTACCTCCCGGGCGCCGATCTTGAGAAACAGCTCGTCCAGACCGGCTGTGTGGCGCTGGAACGAGGAGACGCGGACGCCGGCGCGGATGAGCGCTTCGAGGAGCGACGCCGCGGCATCGGCATCTCCGGCGAACGGGATCGCCGCAATATCACCCTCCCACCGCGGCTCGCCCGCTTCCGCCGCCTGCGACACGACGGCGGCCAGCGCGTCGTGTCCGCAGCGCACATCAACGCGCAGCTCGCCGTGTCCCATCACCCGGGTGCGGATCTCGTCCACCTGTCCGCTGAGGACCATGCGTCCGCGTTCCATCACGCCGATGGACGTACACATCTCGGAGAGCTCCGCCAGGATGTGTGACGAGAGCACCACCACCTTGCCGTCGCGCCCGAGTTGGACGAGCAGGTCGCGCAGCAGCAGACGGCTGTGGGGATCCATCCCGCTGGCCGGTTCGTCCAACAGGATGATGGGGGGGTCCGGAATGAGCGTCTTGGCGAGCATCAGCCGCTGTTTCATGCCGCGTGAAAGGCCGGCCGTGAAGGCGTCTCTCTTTTCGTCGAGCTGCACCAACGCCAGCTTCTCGGCAATCAGCGCGGAGCGCCGCGCTTTCGGCACTTCGTAGCTGTGCGCCCAGAGGTCCAGGAACTCCCAGACGCTCAAATCTTCGTAAATGGGTGAGAAGTCCGGCATGAAGCCGAGAAGCTGGAGCGCCGCTTCCCGTTGTTCATGGAGATTGAGGCCGTCAAGATAGATCTCGCCGGAGGTGGGTTCAATGAGACCCATCAACGCGCGCATGGTTGAAGTCTTCCCGGCGCCGTTGGGCCCGATCAGGCCGAACACTTCGCCGGCCGCGATGGTGAGGTCGAGGTCGCGCACGGCGCACACGGCATCGTAGTCAACCCGCAGGTGGTGTACCTGGATCATAGATTTGGCTTCTCACGGACCGTAATGACGGCCTATTCTCTCCAATTCGCACGAACTCCTCCTCTTCACCCCAACAGCACATGTCGCAACCCATCACTATAGGACTGATCGGCGCCAGCAACTTCGGCAAGACCCACCTGGCGGGCTTCCAGGCGTCACCGCATGTCGGAGCTATCTATCTCGCCGGCCGGGACCGCCAAAAACTGGATGCCGTCCGGGCCGAGTTTTCGAAGGTGCACGGTGTCACGACCGACTACCGAACGCTCTTCTCGCAGGACGCCCTGGATCTGGTGGACATCGTTTTGCCGCATGACATGCACCTTCCGGTGGCGCTGGAGGCGTTCCGGGCGGGGAAACACGTGCTCGTGGAGAAGCCGCCGGCGCGCACGTGTACCGAGTTCCGGACAATGCGCGCTGCCGCGCAGGCGGCGGACCGCCGCCTGTTCGTGGTACTGAACCTGGTGTACACCGCCACGCACCGGGCAGCGCGTGCGGCGATTGACGCCGGGCGTATCGGCACGCCGTTTCTCTCGGTGGAGGTCAGCCTGGGCCGTGCGCGGTACATCTATGAAAACCCAGCCGACTGGCGGGCCGACCGGGAGCGCAGCGGAGGGGGGCTCCAGATTGATGGCGGGTTCCACGCCGTGTACCGCCAACTGTACCTGCTGGAGGCGCTCGGCGCTCCCCTCTGGGTGATGGCGGATTGCGACCAGATCGGGGTCACCGCGCCCACGAAGGGGGAGGACTTCTCCGCCCTGACGCTCGCCTACCCTGGAGGTGCCCGGATCCACCTCATGAGTCAGTGGACCGGCCGCGCACCGTTGGGACGCTTCCCCTCCGGCATTCTCGGGGATGAAGGGTCGCTTGTTTTCACCGGCGATCGCGCCCAACCACTGCTGATCCGGCGTGAAGACGGCTCCGAAGAGAACGTGGAGGTCCCGATCGGCCCCGAGGGGTTCTCGGAGAGCGCCACGGCCTGTGCGGAACACATCGCCGCCTGCCTGGCAGACGGCTCCGAGCCCTACGCCGGGGTGGATCTGGCGGCACTGACGCTGGAAGTCGTGACGGGGGCGTACCGGTCCGCCGCGGAGGGTCGCCGCATCCCACTGTCGGGCCGATTCCGCACCGGCGCCGAAACTGAACGCCCTCCACTGGAGGAGTGCGGGGGTTCCTCAGGGAAGCACTAAGCAGCGAACCGATCAGCAGTCAAGTTGGGACGGGGATGGAACGGAATGCCGAATCGGAAGGACACTTCGAAGCGAGCTGGAACCGCGGCAGGGAAGGGGGAGAGCAAGAACCATAGCCCCGCGTCGGCGCCGGCGTTTTCCCCGGCAGTCCAGGAACTCCGAGCATTGCTCCGCCGCGTTCCCGATGGCTTTCAGGCAACGCTGCACTCGCTCGCGGTGCGCCCAGCCGAGGAGCGGGAGCGGTGTCTGTCCGAAATGGCCCGGGGATTGGGCCGGGAGATCCTGCCGCTCTTTCGAGCCGCGGCTCTCAGCCCGGACCGGGAACTGGCCCGATCCGCGATCGGCGTGCTTCCGGTGTTCGGCACCCGCGCGGCCGGTGAACTCTTGCTGGAGGTGATGAAAGCCGGGCCCGATCCGGAACGCACGCAGTGGCTACTGGACAGCGCGCGGGCGTTTCAGGCACGCGGGGTGAACATCGTTCTGGCCGACGACAAACCACGCGATGCCCGGCCCCGCCTCGTGATTCGCGAAGCAAGCGTCAGCTCTCCGGATGGAGTCGGGTCCCGTTCTGTGGCCGTTCACCTGCAGGATGGATACGGCGTCTGGCATGCGATCTTTGTGATGTGGAACGACCGTGTGGGAGTGAAAGATGGGTTCCGGCGTCCGTTCTCGCGCCGGGACTGGGAAGCACGGCTGACCACGCGCGAGACCCGGGGTCTGCAGCACCACCGGTGCCCGGTGGACTACTCACGTTGGCTCGTACACCAGTGCCGCAGCCGGAACGAGACGAGCGGGTTCCCATTGGGCGAGAGTCTCGTAGAGTGGGATCACTATATCGGACCGCCGCCCGCCGGCTATGTGCCCCCCGACCCGGTTCAGGAACTCGGGCTCACGGATCCGGTCGTGCTGGAGGAGGCGCTGGCGGCCGGCCTGAGCCTGTTCGAGCGCCCCGATCTCGCCGGCTGGTTCC
The DNA here is from genome assembly GCA_005805375.1 of Actinomycetota bacterium. GTDB lineage: Bacteria > Armatimonadota > SYMT01 > SYMT01 > SYMT01 > SYMT01. The sequence goes on along the minus strand of SYMT01000335.1, from coordinate 5,736 downwards.
TGGAGGCGGCCGATTGTGTACCCTGGATGAGGGAGTACCACACCCTCACGTCACGCATGGGGGGGGATTCGCAGGCGGCAACGATTTCCAGGCACTCCGAAATCGCCACAGAAGCAGCGGCGGTGTTGATCGGGCACGCGGACTGCCCGCTCATTCAGGCTCGCATGGAGGAAATGGCCCGCATCCTGATTTGGGAACGGGAGCCGGAAGCGGGTCGGCGATGTGCTGCGATCGGAGCGGCACTGGCCTCCGGCAGAACGCCGGCCGACATCCCGTTTCTGCGGCACATGGTCGCGCGCACACTCCTGGTGTGCTATCAGATGCTCCTGCAGGGTGAGGACCCGGACCGCACCCGATACCGGCCGATGCGGCGGTATCAGATCGTGTAGCATCAGGATTCCGGCGGCCGGGGCTGCCGATCCGAACTGGTGCGCCGGCGCGGTGCCGGCTCCCGTAGCGCCACGTACTTCTCGTAGCACCCAGGGCAGACCAGCATATGCCACATGAGGCTGCGTTCATCCCGGCGCCCGAGCTGGAAGTGCACCATCCGAGGAATCAGCAGGCTCGCCTGCTGTTCGGTCAGCGTGTCTACGTCACCGGGATCCACGGACGCTGGAGCGTGGGCCACCCGCTCGGCGAAGCGCACCGGGCCCCAAATCCCCACGGTGAGCAAGGCGATCGAAGTAGCCGCCAGTGCACTGAGCGTCGCGTACCATCGCCAGTTGCCCGAAGCCAGCGGCGAGGGGCTTGGGAACCCTGCGGGGCCGAACCACGGGCGGCGGGCAGGCCGCCGCTGGGGTGCGTCCGGCGCGTGCCGCCCCTCACGCCCCGCGACAGTTCCCTTGCGCACGAACTGCTTCCAAACCTCCTCCGTCCCCGCGGACACGGGCAAGTGCGAGAGCGCGGCCGGAGTTGCGGCGGCCGCATTCAGCATTTCCCCCAGTTCCACGATTTCATCCGGGCTGAACCGGATGAAATCGTCTCCGACGGGGAGGTCTCGCACTCGTTCAACGAAGCACCAGAGCAGCGCTGCTTGTAATTCTTCCTTGGGGTGAGACATCGCTTCGTGGATGGATCCTCGTACTTGGTCAGGACCGCGCGGCCCGCGCCGGGTGCTCCAGGACCGCCTGCCGGAGCCGCTTCATGGCTTTGCTGAGATGAGTCGTGACCGCCGATACACTCGGTTTGTGCATGATCTGCTGGATTTCCCTGCAGGACAACTCTCGATCATAGCTCAGCAAGATGATCTCCCGATCGGACGGCGAAAGTCGCTCGAGCGCCCGGCGGATCTCGGCCACGTCCTCTCGCCACAGCACCGTCTGGACCGGGCCCGGCGTGGAATGGTCGGGTTCATCCCAGGCTTCATCCAACGGCACCAGCTCCGGCCGGCGGCCCCGCTCCCGAGCCCGGTCGGTCGCCAGATTGCGCGCAATGGCATAGAGGTAGGACACGTAGCGGGAGCCGCTCTCGACTTCGAATCCCGCGATCCGGCTGAACGCACGCCCGAACAACTCGGCCAGCAGGTCGTACAAATCATCGTCGCGGACGCCCAGGTGCCAGAAGAACCGCTCCATCCGTGCATAATGGCGCCGAAACAGGATCGCAAACAACCCTGTTTCGCCGCGCTGAATGCGCGCCACCAGCGCCTCATCCTCCGCGATCTCCGAGTCTGCCCCGTCTCGCATAGTCTGATAGGATCTACGCTCCCGGCGACCATGTGTCACCCCGAGCGGTGCGGTGAGGCGGGCGCCGGGCCCGAGGTGGAGGGTTCCGCCGCTTCCACACGCGCCTCGTCCAGGAGAAGGATGGGGATCTCATCCCGCACCGGAAAGCTTCGACGGCAGGCGGCGCAGAACAATCGGCCGTCGCTGCGGAACGACAGCTCACTCCGACAGGCAGGGCAGGCCAGAATGGCGAGGAATTCCGAATCCACGGCGGACCTCTTTGCTCCGAGTTTCAGCGTGCAGTTTCAGACTTGCGGCGTTGTCCTGGCCGTCCTGGATCAGTCCGATCCGAGCGATCCCGGGCCGGCGGAGCAGACGATCCCAGGATCGGTGCAGCGGCGCCACCGCCGACGAGTTCGGGCCCGGATGCAAAACTTGCAGCCCAGTGTCCTGTTCTCGGGAGGAAAGTGCTCCCCCCTTTCGCGAACCGGATCTGGCTGATGCAAACTCCGATCTCGTTCTCACACGGTTCACCACCGGGGCGCGGTACCCCTCCGACAGGTGTGTTTCACCGCTGGCCCGCTCTGTCGCTGCCGTGCATATTGCTCGGGCTGCTCGCCGGGGTAATCCTGGCCCCCCCTGCCCGGCCGGGACCATTCACCGCACCCGCCGTGTCCCTCGCCACGCTCCCAAACGGGATGCGCCTTCTGGTCAAAGAGGCGCATGCGACCGAGTTGGCCTCGATCCAGGTGTGGGTGCGAGCGGGCGGCTTTCTGGAGGATGATCAGACCAGCGGCATCTCGCATGTGATTGAACACCTGGTGTTCAAGGGTTCCGATACGCGGGGACCGGGACTGCTGGATGATGAGATTGAGAACCTGGGCGGGGTCCTGGAGGCGACAACCCAGAAAGACTGGACCCGGTTTGCCTGCACCGTCGCCAGTCGGCACGTTCCCCAGGTAATCCGGGCCATCGGCGACATTCTCCGCCGGCCGGCATTCCGCCCGCAGGACTGGCAGTCCGAGAAGCCGGTGATCCGCGACGAGATTGCGCAGATGACGCAGACACCCGAAGCGGTGGTTTCCGCCCTGCTCCATGATCTCGCCTACCAGAAGCACCCTTACAAACGCGATGTGCGGGGCACTCCCGCACGTCTTGAGCGCACGGACCTCGCGGCAGTACGAGCGTTCTTTCAGCGCCATTACCAACCGGCATCCATGACTGTGGTAGTGGTGGGAGATGTGGAGCCCGCGAGCGTGGGACGAGCCGTGCGGGCCGCGTTCCCGGGGGTTTCGCCGGGGCCGCCGGCGCCCCCGCTGCCGCCGGCCGAACAACCGTGTGCTCGCGCGGAACGCCGCGAGGTGCCGACGCCGTTTCGCGTCGGCTACATCGGGCTCGCCTTCCCAGCTCCGTCGGTCCATGACGAGCCGGACGTATTCGCGATGGATCTACTGCTGACCCTGCTTGAGCACGATGGCGCGGGTCGCCTGCCCCGCCTGCTGCGCGGGCAGGCCGGCGTGCAGGCAACCTTCGAGACCCGGCGCCAGGCCGGGCTGCTCACGGTGATCGCGACCGTACCGGGAGGCTCGGTCGAAACGACTGAGGCGCTGCTTCGCAAAGAACTGGACTTCGTCGCGCAAAATCCGATCTCGCCTGACGAGATTGCCCTCGCTAAACGGACGCTCCGGGGGAGTTTCCTGCTCGACAACGAAACGTTGGCCGGCCAGGCCGGTACGTTGGGCTATTACGATGCGATTCACCGCTGGGAGTTTGCTTCGCACTACCTCGAACGGGTGGAAGCGCTGACCTCCACCGAGATTCAAGAGGTCGCGAAGAAGTACGTCCGTCCCGAACGATGTGTATCGGTGGTCTTGCGACCGCGCCAGGGGGAAGACAAAAAATGAAGCCTGGAGAGGCCGAAGCTGAGCCCGCGCAGGACGCTGGAGGAAGCGATCCGCACATCGGAGCACGCACGAACCGAGCCCCCATTCACGCGCACCGGGATCGCGCGCTCCGGGCTGCCGGCGGAACGGAGCGAACCGGGCGCCGGTCGTTGCTGCTCGGCGGTCTCTCCACCTGCATCGGCAGCCTGGTTACCGGTCCGGCGGCGGCGGCCGGAGCAACAGGCGGCGCGGCGCCGGGACGGCGTCCACCGCTGCGCTCGACCGTCCTCTCGAACGGGCTGCGCCTCCTCTGTCGCACGAACGATGCGAGCGAGGTGTCGGCGATCGTCTGCCTGGTGCGGGCAGGTCTTCCGGAGGAAGAGGAGCCGCAGGCCGGACTTGCAGCGCTGACGGCCGAATGCCTTCTGCGCGGAACCACCACCCACTCCGGCGAGGGTTTCGAGCGGGCCCTGCTGCAGGCGGGGGGGAATCTGCGGGTGACGCCCGGCTTCGACTTCACCGAGATCGCCGTGGTACTGGTGCGGGAACAATTCGAGCCGGCCCTGAAGCTGATCGCGGATGTCGTCGCGCACCCACGCTTCGCGCCGGAAGACGTTTCACTGGCGAAGGCGGACCTGAAGCGCCGCGCGGATGCGTTCCAGGATGACTTCACCGGGGCGTCGTACCAGACGCTGACCGGGCAGCTTTACCCGAGCACCCCCTACGGCCGTCCGCTGAACGGCTACGCAAGCACTCTGGACCGCCTGACGGAGCGCGACGTCCGGCGGTTCTGGGAGCGTTGGTACGTCCAGAACCGCATGGTGGTCGCTGTGGTCGGGAACGTGGACAGCACCCGGGGCATCGCACTGGCGCAGAAGGCGTTCGGTGACGTGCCGTTTCGCCCTCCAGAGCCTGAGACGCAGCCCTCGCTTGCCCGGCTGCCGCGCCCGCAGGTCGAGATCATCGAACGGGTCGGACCGCTCGCGCAAGTGATGGCGGGCTTTCTGGCTCCGGGGGCGACACGCGCGGAGTTTCCCACGCTGGCGGTGCTGGACGCCATCGTGGGTGGGGGCAAGCGCAGCCGGCTCTTCACCAATCTGCGCGAGAAGCAGAGTCTCGGGTACGAGACCGGCTCGTTCTACCAACCGCTTCGTCGTCAGAGCCACGTTGTCGGGTATGTCTTGACCCCGCCATTCCAACAGAACCGACCCGACCAGGCGCCCGAATGGCTGATCGAGAAGTCGAAAACCCTGTTGCTGGAGCAGTTCCGCCAACTGGCCCAGACAGGCCCTACCCAGCCGGAACTGAGCCGGGCCCGCTCCTACGTGATCGGCCGCTACGCACTCCGCCAGGAGCGCACCAGGGATCAGGCCAAGTGGCTTGCCTGGAACGAAGCGATGGGGCTAGGTCGTGACTTCGACGAGTACCTGCCGCGCGCTGTGCAGGCGGTTACCCCGGAGGCGGTCCACACCGCGGCCCAGAGACTCGTCGCCGAATTCGCTCTGGTCGTTACTGTCCCGCCGCTCCCGAACCCCGGTCAGTGATGCGGGACACATCTCCGGGGAACAATTCGCCGCGGGGAACCCCTCGTCGCTCGCCGGATCTGGTTCTGTTGCGACGGGCACGGACGCATCGCAGGAGGAAAACCAGGTGTCGTCTTGTAGTTCGGGGAGGATTTCTCGGCTCCGTAATCAAGATGTACTTCTGGGTTTCAGTACGGCCGGAGCGGGAGTCCGTGAAATCAGCAATTCACCGCGCCGGTCGCAGGATTCCCGCGGGAAGACACGACGCACGTCGCCGCGGTAGGGCGGGAAGGCAGTCAGGGGAGCGAGGATGAGGAGAGCGGAACAACCGGCGCATCCCGGTGCGGTTTGGGGCCGGCGCGGGTGGCCAGCGTTGCTGGCCCTCGCTGTCGTCCTGGCGCCCCTCGCTGTGCGCTCCCAGGCGCCGCCGCCCCCGCCGCCACGGGATCCTGCTGCCGTACCGCAGCGCATCGCGGCTCCCCCGGAGCCGGGCAGGATCCTGAAACTGGAGCGGGGCCAGACGAAGATTGACCCTCGGGCACTGGAAACAGCGCCGACTCTGGAAGAGCGCGCGAGACTGCAGAGCGGTTCCGCGGGGACGCCCGCCCCGGGGCCAGGGGGCGCCGCGGCTCCCCCTGGCCCCGGTCGGAGTACGCCGCAGGGTCT
>SYMT01000334.1 GCA_005805375.1 Actinomycetota bacterium | reverse complement strand
CTGGGTGACCTCTTCCTTGAGCACGGGAAGGAGTTCCTGCCGAATTTCCCGGCTGAGTTCCGGCCGCACGCGCGCCACTACCTTGCGCTCCCAGGGGGAGTAGAGTTCCTCAAACTTCTTCTTGGTCATCTCCTGTACCTCCGCTTCGTACTGCCGTGCTTCCGGTTTCGGCAGCACCACCAGCCAGTCAAGAAACATCATCAGGTCGTCAATCTCCGCCTGCCCGAAGCCGCGCTCATACAGTGCTGTCGTGACCGCGAGCTTCCAGGCCAGCCAGTCGGCGGCCTTCCGGTTGCGGTCAAACGTGTCCAGGTGAATGCAGAACATCGTGGCCAGCAGATCCCCCTCTGCGGCCAACCGGCGCAGGCGGGGCTCGTCGTGGACCAGCTTGCACACCCGAAAGCGCACCGTACAGCCGCTTCCCCACCGCTCCCATCCGTGTTCCGCCGGCAGCCACTGTGGATCATCATCCCCCAGCACCGCAAAGCCAGCTACATCCAGCCGGTGCTTATCGTAGAGCCGGAAGTGATAGAGGCTCATCCGCAGGGGGAAGTCGTCCACCTTCTGCGCTTGAAACTCAATGTGGATGAGGACCACCGTGCTCGTGCCGTCGTTGAGCCACAGGCGAACCAGCTTGTCTACCGCTCCTTTGCGGGGGCGGATGCCGCGCGAGACCTGGTTCAGTTCTTGCTCAAGAAACTCAAACCCGCGGTCCCAGGCGATAGTGGCGGCGACATCGGGAAAGAGTAGTTGCATCAACAGCCGGAAGAAGGTCTCGATGAGCCACTTCCAGGCGGCGTCATAGTCGAGCGTGACCTCGGGCTTGGTGCGAGTAGCCATTGGGACGAATCAGTACGCGAAGTGGGTGCATACCCACTCGAATTATACCCCAATGTTCCCGGGCCGGAGAGACGGGAGGGCTACCGGCGGATGACGAGGCGATGGTCCGGAGTACCGGTCAAGAGATGGGCGTGAACTCCAGGGTCTCCCCCGCTGCGGTCGGTAGATCCAGAATGGGACGGCGGTGGTGAGCGACCGAGCCCCCGGAGCGTTTCACCAGTACCGCTACATCCCCCCACGGGTTTGCCACCCGTAGTGGGGCGCCCGCCTCGCTGTGAATCTCGATCCGCGTGGCGCGTCCGCCGTTCCACTCGCCGGAGACCAGGAAGGCACCCTCGGTGCGGATACCGGTGAACGAGGCGGTCTGCCAGTCGCGCGGGATGGCCGGAAAAAGCCGCAACACGCCGCCGGACGTATGTGCCAGCATCTCCAGCACGGCCGCGGCGGCAGCTTCGGCCGCCTCTACCTGCATCACATCCGGGCGGCTGTCGAACTGTGTGAAGCCGGGGAAGCGGGCGTCGTGCGTGCTGGCATAGCCCAGACCCATAAACGTGCGGCGGAACGTCTCAAGCAGCAGGGCCGCCATGTCGCCGTTCCCCAGTCGGGTGTGCAGGATGGACGCCCACGGGAGGCACCACCCGGTCCACAGGCCCATCCCGGTGCGGATCCAGCGCCGCACGGAGTTGCGGACGAGGGACCGATGCCGCTCCGTTTGTGGTTCGATCACGTCGAAGGGATAGATCCCGGCCAGGTGGGAATGGTGCCGGTGGCTTTCGGTGAGCGGTTGCCCTTCCCAGAGCAGCAGTTCCGGCCCCTCCCCCACCGCTCCGATCGGTAGGCGGGCGGCGATCTCCTGCCAGATCGCCCGGCGTCCTGCATCCACGTCCAGTTCCTCGCTGGCCTGGATCAGCGCCCGGCAGAGGAAGTGAATCACCGCCAGTTGGAAGCTGGCGTTGCGGCCCCAGGCGCCGAAGCCGGACCCACCAAACTCCGGCGACACTCCCACCGGCAGGACGAGGGCGACGCCATCTTCCTCGAGCATCGCTTCATACACCGCCATTGCCCCCTTGAGGAATGGGTACGCGAACTCGCGCAGGAACTCGCGATCCATGCTGTAGCGGTAGGCGAGCCAGAGCAGTTGTCCCGTCCAGGCGGTGGACCCGTGATCCACGAACCCGGTCCAGAAGCCGCTCATTGCGGTGCCCCGATCGTCGGTGGAGTGCGGCAGCATGCGCCCGTCCGAGACGCCCACAAAGGTACGGGCGTTTTCGCGCAACTTCGGCTCCCACTGGCGCAGCATCCGGACCAACGGCTCCAGAGCCTCCAGGTGGTTGCCGCCGAAGCAGGGCCAGTAACACTCCTGAACATTGATGTTGAAGTGATAGTCGCCGCTCCAGGGCGGGAGGCGGTGCTCCTCAACCCAGGGCCCCTGCAAGGTGGCCGCAGGACCACCGGGCACTGATAGCCCCCCCAGCTTGTACATCCCCAGGTAGTAGAGTAGCTCCAGCGTCGAGTCCGGCAGGCGGACGCGGGCGCCCTCCTCCCACCACTTCCGCCACCACCCGAAGCAGCGCACACTCGCCGGCGTGTATCCTTCCGCCCGGATCGCCTCCAACGTCTGAAGGGCGAGACGCCGCGCCTCTACCGGGCTCTCCCCATACACGGCCGTTACGTACAGAAGAAATCCCCCGGGCGCCGGCGGCCGCAGCCATCCCACGCACAGTGCCGGCTCGCCCGGACACTCCTGCACCCACCCGCCGAACTCCTCCAGATCGAACACCTGTGCCGGCGGAAATCCGAATTGCCGGTAGTGTGCGCGCACTTCACGGGTGTCGGGCGGGCGGGAGTGTACGCGAAACCCTTCCGGCTCGACACCCGTGGCGCGCAAGCAGAGAACGGGTGTCTCGCGCAGCAGCACCGCCCGTAGCCTCCGCTCTGAGCCGGTGCGCCGGCCACGTCCGGGACGCTCCTCCAGTTCGAGTTCCGCCTCACTGGTACGGAGGTGCAGCCCCCCGGCCACGATCTCCCAATCGGGGGGTAGGTCCAGATCCACCCTTCCCATCGGGAGCCGCGTCGGACGCGGCGGAATCCCCGGCTCCGGCTCCCGGCGTCCCTCAAACACTTCGCGCAGCTTCGCCTCGTTGCCTTCCTCCAGCCACTGCCTCAGGTTGGTGTACGTCGCCTCGCCGGAGAAGGTCAGCCCGCCCCGGTGATCCCAATAGTCTGCCCGGTTCAGTGTGATTCGTAGCTGCCGCCCTCCCCCCCACAGGAGTGCTCCGAACGTGCCGTTCCCCAGCGGAATGCCGGCATGGACTTCCTCCAGCGGAAAGGGGAAACTCAGACGCTCGTCCGGCAGACCCGCTTCACGTCTCATTACTTCGTCCCCGCCACAGATTCCGGATACGGCAGCCAGGGGCGTACATCCACTCCTTGCATGCCCGCTCGCCGTGCTGCTTCCAACCCGAGATCGCTGTCCTCAAACACCACGCAGTCCTCCGGCGCCGCCTTCAGCCGGCTCGCCGCGAGCAGGAACAGATCGGGCTCCGGCTTCCCACGCGCCACGTCTTCCGCAGTGCAAACTGCCGAAAAGCAGGCCGTGAGGCCCAACCCCGCCACCGTCTGCTCGACCAGCCGCCGCAGCCCACCCGAGGCCACCGCCAGCGGATAGGTGCCGTGGTACTCCCGCACCAGCGCCACCACCCGCGGCACTGCTGCCGCTTGCGGCAGCAGGAGTTCGTATCGGCGTTCCTTGTCATCCGCCGTCTCGTCCGGCGCCAGGCGATAGCCGAACCGAGTGTTCAGGATCCGGACGATCTCCACGGTCGGCACCCCTGCCAGTTCGTAGAACATCACTTCCGGCATGTTTGCACTTTTCTTCGCCAGGCACTCCTGCCACGCACGGTAGTGCAGCGGCATCGTGTCGGCGAGTGTGCCGTCGCAATCGAAGATGGCGGCACGGAAGGGCCGCAGCAATGCTGCGAGCGGGTCCTGGCTGGGTCTGGGCGGGGTGGGCAACAGAAACGCCTCCGAAAAAGATGCACGTGGAGCGGGCAACCACCCGCTTGACAGAGTGGCTCCAAGGAGCTAATATGCAAACAGAAGTTTGAACCTGCGCGCAGGTTCCGGGGAACCCCACGGGGGAGGGAGAACGAAGATGACGATTTCGAGCCTGTTCTTCAAGGTGCGTGATCGGATGGTCGAGTGGGGTTGGGTGGAGCGCCCCAGGTTCTACCTGCAGCGACACGCCGCCGGCGAAACGCGCGACCGGCTGTCGCGACGCGGCACCCGGACCTGGCGACGCCGCACGGCGTTCCGCCGCCTGGTCGAGGTGTAGGCTGCGGCCGCCCGATGCTCCGACTCCGATTCTCGGTGTTGTCCGTGCTGGGGGACAGTGAGAAGCAGGGACCGGGGAGCGACACGCAGAGCGCGGGAAGCAGCGGGGTGCGTCCGAAGCCCCCATTATCAAAAGCGGAACGCGTGCGGAACGTGGTGCCGGGTGATGGCGCAAGCTCTCCGGTCCAGCCCGGTGCAGGCAGTAGCGCGCGACTCCCCATTGCGCTGGCACTGCTCACTGTGCCGGAGGGAATGCGGAATTCGGACCTTCACGGAGTGCTGCGGGACCCCGAGGCGATGCGCCGGGACCTTTCTGCGATTCCTCCGGATGAAGTCCAACCGTCGGAGTGCGACGGTTGGACTTCATCACCGGGGGTACCGATCGCTTCCTCTGCCGGGGGCGCTCCGCCGACAGCTAGTTCGGCGTTTCCGCTTCCGGGTCGGATATTCGATACGGAGGCGCGGCGCGGCCAGTAGGCGGGGGTGTGGCCCGCGCCGCGATCACACCGGATCCTGCGGTGGGTCAGCCCTCAGGGGGCCGCGAAGAAAGGCTCCAACTGTCCTTCCTCAATCTCCAGGCCGAAACCGGGAGCACTGCTGGGAACCAGCCAGCCCTGATCCGGAATCGCCTGCCCGGGCATGCGCGCGGCTTCTTCGAGAGGCACGCCGGGGGGACTTCCCACAAAAGTTTCCAGCCAGGGCATCCCCGGCATGGCATAGGTGAAGTGCTGGCCGTAGGGAGTGTTGCCGCCGCCGTGCAGGATCACTTCCAGGCCGGCAGCGTCTGCCATCGCGACAATCTGTAGGCAGGCGGAGACGCCGCCGCACCAGCAAATGTCCGGTTGAAGCAGGTCCACCACCCGATGCGCGGCGGCCCAGGAGAACGGCGCCGGAGTGTACCAGTGCTCGCCGGTCGAAAGGGTTTGCCAGGGGAGTCGCTGTCGCAGTTCCACATGGCTGTCCAGATCCTCAGGAATCAAACATTCTTCCATCCAGCGGAGGCGGTAGGGTCGCAGGCGCTCCGCGAGCCGCACCGTGTATTCCACATCAAACGCCATCCAGCAGTCCAGCATCAGATCGCAGTCGTCACCGATCCGCTCCCGGGTGGCGGCCACGAGGGCCTCGTTCCGGTCCAACCCCTCCAGGCCGTCGGCGGGCCCGTAGGGACAGGCCAGTTTGAATCCCCGGTAGCCGAGTTCCTGGTACCAGTCCACATCGTTACCGGTCGAGTAGCAGAACTGCTGCTCGCGCGCAGGACCCCCCAGCAGGGAATAGACCGGTTGGTTCAGCAGCTTGCCTTTGAGATCCCAGAGCGCCAGGTCTACAGCAGACACCGCATAGCTCGCCAGACCGGTAGAACCGTATGGCTTCGTGAGGCGAAACATCATGTCGTAGAGGCGACCGGTCGCCAGGCACTCCTCTCCCACCAATTGCGGCGCCAGGTGGTCTTCGATCACCGCGGCGACCGCCCGACCATGGGAGGTCATGCCGAGTCCCCAGGTGCCGTCCTCGGCGGTTACTTTGCAATAGACGGATTCCCAGCGCGGGGTCCAGAGGGAGCGGTGCCGCTTTACCTGCGGATAGCGGCTCATCGGGTTGGCGACTTCGGCGTCTGTGGCCCAACCGGCGCGCCGGGGCGGTGTGATCGCAGGACGTGGCGGCAGAGGGACGCGGACGGCTTCGATGGAGCGGATTTTCATGGGCGTTATCCGAAAATGCGCCACCACGGGCGCCTCGCCTGCTTTTCTTCCAGTGCGCGCAGGAGTTCTTGCTGTCGGTGGGCGCTCCGCTTCAGATCGTCGAGGTCGTGGCGAACCGTTTCCAGTTCTCGCACGCGCGTTTGGGTGGATTCGAGTTCGCGCCGGAGGGCGTTGGCGTTGACGGCCTCGCGCTCCTTGTCGGCAATTTCTCGTTCTTTCTGCGCCAGCGCGGCACGCAGTTGGGGTGCCTCGGACGCCTGGCGTTCTCTCTCCGCCAGCGAGATCTGGAGCGCGTGCAGTTGGTCGTCCTGTCGGCGGCGTTCCTCCCGAAGCTCTCGGGTTTCCTCTTCCACTGTCTTCAGCCGATCTACTTCCGCCTGAAGATAGCCCAGGCGAAAAATCGCCTGCTCGTGCCGCTGAAACAGGTCGTTGAGTGCCGTCAATGCAGCCGGCGCCAGCGCAGTTTCGCTACTCCCCTGGTCCGGCACGGGGAAGGTCCGACCCGTATCGGTGGCCGGCGCCGGGTCTTCGGCGCCCTCCCCCACCAACTCACCCTCCAGAACCAGTTCGGCGCCACCCGTGCGCACCGGTCCGTCCTGTGGGATTAAGCCGGCGCGGACCAGCGCCTCGTACGTGATCCGATATTCCTCACCGAACTTGCCCACGTGGGTCGAAGCGTCAAGCTGACCCTGCTTGATTCGCTTCCGAATCGTGTTCCCATGCAGGCCGGTGAGGCCGGCAGCTTCACTGATGGTGTAGGAACGGGGACCAGACATAGTTCCTCAAGCGACGATGGTCTCGTAGATCGTACCCAATCGAACGGCTTTTCGTCACAATCCGTCGGGCCAAACCCTGCCGGCAGTCGGGGTCGGGGGCCATACATAGGTGCCATCCTGTCGGTAGGGAGATTTGCCGATACAATGTACAAGCCGTCCTGAGTCGCACGGGGGCGGCGAGATCCTCGAGCTCTGGAGCCCGGATGCGCCTCGTAGTCTCCCTTGCCCTCACGCTATCGCTTTTGACGTGTGCTCTCGATGCACACGCATCCACCCGCCAGGCCCGTTCCTACTTTGAGATTCGCGATCGGTCTCCGCAGCTCATTCAGGGGGCGTTGCCGGCGGACCTCCTCAGTCAGCCGGACCGGTACGCGGAGCGTCTGGTGGAAGTGCGCGGCATCATATCCGGCGTCACCGAATCCACTGATGCCATCACGCTGCTGCTCACCCAGGAGAACGGCGCCACTGCAGTGGTGGTGGTGCCCGTAGATCAGCGGGGCAAGTACGGCACGCTGTTCGATTTCAACTCGGCCCTGCGCGCGCTCTGCCATGTGGTCTCTCTGCCCACGGGTGCGGCGCTGCAACTCGTGGTCCCGGTGCGTGAGCGAGATGCGGCAGAAGCCGAACGGGAGCGGGTAGTCGCCACCCAGCAGCAGGCTGTGCGGCGTGCCGTCACCACCCGATCGCGCCGCACCTCGCGCTCACTCGCCAGCCGGAGGATGAGCCGCCGGACCGCCGCCGGGCCGACAGCCGCCGGCCTGACGTATGCGGAGACTCTCGCCCGGTACGCTTCCGCGGTACGCTACTTCAACCGGCGCGTCAGTCCCTACGAAGCCGAGAAGATTGCCGCGATCATTCTGGAGTACGGGACCGGATACGGCCTGGACCCGCGCCTTGTGATGGCGATCATCGCGGTCGAGAGCAACTTCAACGCCGGCGCTGTTTCCCACGCGGGAGCGCAGGGCCTCGGCCAGTTGATGCCCGGAACGGCCAGTGATCTGGGAGTCGGGAACCCGTTTGATCACCAGCAAAACATCGCCGGCAGCACCCGCTTGCTGCGGCGGCATATTGATGATATGCGGGCCCGCAACATGGCGCCAGAGGAAGCGGTGAAACTCGCGCTGGCCTGCTACAACGCAGGCGCGGGTGCGGTGCGCAAGTTCAAAGGCATTCCGCCGTATCGCGAGACGCAGGCCTATGTGAAGAAGGTGCTGCGCCTCTACTACCAGCTCGCGCCGGATCAGGCCCCCGAGAATCGCGTTCGGTAGGCCCACCGCGGTGTCCGCGCCAGAGAGAGAAACCCTGTGCCTACCGCTCTGCTTCCGCCGGCGATCCGGCCATCCGAGTTACCGCGGCCCAGCGACCCGACGTCACCCGTAGGGGTCCTGCCCTGCGATGGGGACTATCAGCCGGAGGAAGAACTCTTGGAATCGTTCTTGCACGGCCTGCAGACGTCCCTCTTGCTCTCCATCCTGGCGTGGTATCTCGGCCATATGCGGGGGCTGCAGCGGTGGGCCCTCGGAGGGCACGGGTTTCTCTTCTACGACCCCACCAACCGGCGCCGGCACATCGGCCCGGACTTCTGGGCTGATGTGGATGTGGACCACTATCCGGGTAAAACGTGGGAATGGTCCCAAATGGGGCGGCCGCCGGCGGTGATTTTGGAGTTGGTCTCCCCCACCACCGGCGTCAACGATCGCACCGACAAGCGCGATCTGTATGAGCGCCTGGGGGTGCGGGAGTACTTTTGCTACGACGACGAAACGCACGTAATGGTGGCGTACCGCCTTGCGGGGACGCGTTATCAGCAGATCGCACCTGAGTCGGGTGGGGGCTGGTTCAGCCAGGAACTTGGGCTGAAACTGGTCTTGTGGGAGGGGGAGTTTGTCAATGTCCGCCAGACGTGGTTGCGGTGGGCCACTCAGGACGGCGAGTTGATTCCCATTCCGGAAGAAGCGGCGGACGCCGCCGAACAGCGCGCCGTCACGGCGGAGACCCGGGCGGTGACGGCGGAGACCCGGGCGGTGACGGCGGAGACCCGGGCGGTGACGGCGGAGACCCGATTGGTCTCGGCGGAGGCGCAAGTCGTAGAAGAGCGAGCCCGCGCTGCCTCCGCCGAGGAACGGGCCAGGCAGGACCAGTCCCGCGCCGCTGCAGCGGAGGCCGAGACACGGCGCCTGCAAGACTTGCTCCGGACACTTGGGTACACGACCCGTCCGGGGTAGTGGAACATCCGCAATCAGGAGAGAGTGGAGAGAAGTGAGAAAAGAGTGGAGGCTCGGACCCACTCCTCTGTTTTCTTTACTCTCCTCGCAGGAGGGGCGTCGCCTCCGCCCGGGCTCCCTACCCTTCTCCCAGTTGTTCCAGGTGAACCCGGTAGTAGGCCGGGTTCTTGATGGCGTGCTGGTTATTCAGGCTGATCCATGTGGGGCCTGGTACGCCGGGCGCCCGCGCCCACCAGGTCAGCACCGGGCGGGGCTCGCCCGGCACCTCCACGCGGGAAATCCCAACAGTGGTTCCCTCGAACGGCTCCGCGCTGAACCGTGCGCCCGTCTGTCCGTTCGCCGCCAACTCCCGGTTCAACCGCGCCAGCAGCGGCGCCAGCAGTTTTCTGCGCTCCCGCGGTAGCTGATCCATACGCCAAACCGCCCGGCCGTGGGTTTCCAACGACCGCCGGTCCCGGTCCGCCAGTCGCACCACGAACTGGTTCAGACCAACATCCGCCGGGTCCCGGCTTTCCAGACGCCGGGCCAGGAGCGGATCTTCGGCCAGCCACTTCTGGCGCACTTCGCGCCGCAACTCGCTGCGATAGAGCCGAAGGAGATCACGCACGAACGTGTCTTCCATCCCCTCCGGAGCTGCCTCACGGGGTACTTCTACTACCGGCGGCAGGGTGCGCCACTCCTGAGCGCCGATGGGCGCCGTTTCCGGTTGGGCGATCCAGACCGGTAGCTGGAGCCGGTGCGCTTCTTCTTGCTCCTGCGTCCCCAACCCCAGCGCGCGGACGAGCGTGACCCATACCGGACGGGCGTCCTTGTCCGGCGCCGCCAACCACCACGAGTACACCTCACCCGGGAGCCCGGGGATGCGGATGCGCGCAAAGCCTGTGTGACTGGCCCGATTGCCGCTCAGTGGGAATGGGCCGTAGCCCCGCGCCTCCCACTGCTTTGCGGCAGCGCGCAGACAGGCTTGCTGTGCGGGGGGCAGTGCCGTCACCTTCCACTTCAGGTAGCCTTCAGTGCGCAGCCGGAGGTGGATGGCGTCCGGCAGCGAGGCGAAAAGCCGGGTGAGATCATGTTCGGCGGGGAGGCGGGCATCGGCGTAGAGCGTCGGGGCCGGATCCTCCTCTTCCAGGCGCAAGCGCTCTTCGGCGTTCAACTCGCGCCGGTACGCCTTCACCACCCTGTCAAAGTGTGTGTCCGGAGGCGGAGCAGCGGCGGCATCTCTCGTCGCTATCCAGAGAAGAGTCAGCAGCAGTAGCGACAGGAGCGGGAGTCTCCGGGCCGGATACACAGGTTCGACTCCGCTTCGTGGCCACTCCTGGGAGTGCCGCCATTCCTCCCTGCTGCGCCGGGCGTCCATGCGATGCTACTCAAGCCCCGCCTGCCGGAAGACGAGGTCCAGGCTCTCGCGAGTCCGGATCGCGGCTGCCAGTGGGTTCCGGGCCGCCAGGTCGCGGAGCGGCTGGTTGAACGGCTCTACGGTCACCGGCCCCTCATATCCGAGACCATCCAGGATGCGCAGCAATTCCCCGTTAGGTATCACGCCGGTTTCACCCGGCAGGCAGCGGACATTGTCCACCTGATCCAGCACGTCTACCCCAGCGGGGGCGTCATTCATGTGGACGTAGACCACATCGTGTACGGTCAACTGCCGTACATCATCCACGGTGCTCCGGCACGTGTACCAGTGCCAGACGTCGAACAGTAGCCCGACGTTTCCGGTTCCGATGGCGCTGCAAAGCATGAGCATGCCGTCCATCGTATGCACAAACCCGTGCTTCTTACCGGCACGGAGGGTGCGTGGGCCGATGAACTCCAGGCCAAGACGCTGCCCGTGCGCGTCCAGCACCTCCGCACAGGCGCGGAAGCGTTCGACAAAGCGGGTGTAAAACGCGGTGCGCGGCATGTCGTCGCTGGAGGGTGGCACCCAGGTCATCGTGCGAAAACACCCCAGCGCCGCCGCCAGCGCCGCCTGCGCGGGTAGCTCCGCGAGGCTCCGCTCGAATTCTGCGTCGCTGCCGTTCCACCGCACCGGAAAGCCCCACCCACCCGGTTGCAGGCCGCGCTCCGCGAGCAATGCCCGCACGCCGTCAATGCCGTGCTGCTCCGCCAGCTGGGCGGCATCCCCGATATTCACGTCCGCGCCCTGGAAGCCGGCACGGGCCGCCAGATCCAGACCTTCTTCCCACGAACACCGGATCCCCAAGGCTCCCGGTGAGAGATTCCTGTACATCTGCCTACTTCTCCTCCCTATGACCCGGCGCGCGCCCACGCAGTCATTCGCCGCGGGTCGCCCTGCCAGAGCCGGTCTGCTGCCCAATCGGCCGGACGCGGCGGGCCGGCGCACTCCAGACGAATGACCGGGAAGAGATCCGTCGGCGGCGCGGCAGGAAGGCCGAGCAGCGTCAGATCGTCGCCTTCCTGCACGAATTCGAGTGCCTGCCCGGTGGTGAGCAGGGTGGCCGCACGCACCGGCGTATCCAGCCCGGCCAGAGTGAGGCTATCGCGCCCATCCCAGAAGCGGATGATCAGGTACAGGCAATTGCCTCTTGCGACAGAGCGGCCACGGGTCACGAATTCGCAGACCTCGCCCGGTTCCGAGCCGTAGATCGCCTCGCCATGCACCCGCAGCCAGTCGCCGATCGCGGCGGCGCGCGTGACGAATTCGGGAGGAAGGACCCCGTCCCCATCCGGTCCCACGTTCAGCAGGAGGTTGCCGCCCTTGCTCGCGGCCTCGACCAGCATGTCGAGCAGCACATCCGCCGGGCGCCAGCGCTCACCGCGCGCGTAGCCCCAGAGCCGCCAGGTACTCACCTGGCAGGACTCCCAGAGGCGCCCCGGTTCAGCCGTGATGTGATGCTCCGGCGTGCCGAAGTCGCCCAGCGAAGCGGAGTGCCCCACCCCCTCGGCGATGGGACCGCCCGCGACCCGATCGGCGGCATCCACCTTTCCGAGGCGGTTATTGATGAGGATGTCCGGCTGAAGCGCGCGCATCATCTCCACCAGTTCGTGGGCCCGCCATTGCGCGGCGGAGTGCGGCCAGGCGCCGTCGAACCAGATCACGTCAATCTTGCCGTAGTTGGAGAGCAACTCGCGGACCTGCGCATGCACCGTGTCGCGGAACGCAGCGAAACCGGAGGGATCATGCTCGGGACCTTCCCAATAGGCCGGGATGCGCCAGTCCGCGAGAGAGTAATAGAGACCCACCCGCAGCCCCTCGGCCCGGAAAGCCTCCAGGTATTCCCCGATGAAGTCCCGGCCGGGCGCCCGGGCGGCGCTCGAATAGTCCGTGGCGGCCGTGTCCCAGAGGCAGTAGCCATCGTGGTGCCGCGTGGTCATCACGGCATAGCGCATCCCCGCTTCCCGCGCCACCCGAGCCCAGGCCCGCGCGTCGAATCCGCGCGGGTTCCAGGCGCACGCGCGCTGTGCGTACTCGCGCTGATCCAGGTGCTCGCGGAACAGGACCTGCTCGCCCCGTTCCAGGGCGGCGTAGGGGCCCCAGTGGATGAACAGCCCGAAGCGCGCCTCGGGGAACCACTTCCACTTCTCAGGAATTGTGCTCACGGTGTCGCCTCCAGTGCGCCGAGGCCGAATACGGTCCGGCCCAACTGCCTCAGTTCCATCGCCAGGCGCGTCAACGGCAGCCCTACCACGTTCGTGTAGTCGCCGCGGATCTCCTCGATCAGAAACGCACCATGCCCCTGGATTGCATAGGCACCTGCCTTGTCCGCCGGCTCACCGGTGGCGACATAGGCCTTCACCTCAACCGGATGCAGCCGACGGAACCGCACTTCCGTGGAGACGGCGAACGTGCGCTCGGTATCGCGCTCTACCAGTGCCACTCCGGTCACCACCCGGTGCGTCCGACCGGAGAGTGCGAGCAGCATGCGCTCCGCATCTTCCCGATCCGCCGGCTTACCGAACACGCGGTCGCCCAACACCACCAGCGTGTCAGCCCCGAGCACCAGCGCACCCGAATGGTGCCGCGCCACGTCCCGCGCCTTCTCCCGCGCGAGTTGACACGCCAGCGCCTCAGGATCCCCATGCCGTGCGGGAACCACCTCGTCATAGGCGGAGGGAAGTACCTGGAAGTCCATGCCCAGGAACTGCAGTAACTCGCGCCGGCGGGGGGAAGCGGAAGCAAGGATCAGCATCTTTCGGGTGTGGGGTGTG
>SYMT01000038.1 GCA_005805375.1 Actinomycetota bacterium | reverse complement strand
GGCGTGAGGCCGCAAACGATTGAGGCGATTGAGCACGCCCGCGCCGCCCGCCTGCCGATGGTCGTCGCAGTGAACAAAATTGATCTCGACGAAGCCGACCCGACGCGGGTCATGACCGCCCTCACCCAGCACAGCGTGATTGTGGAAGACTACGGGGGGGAAGTCGGCGCCATCCAACTCTCCGCGCGGAGCGGGCTCGGGGTGGACGATCTGCTTGAGCGGCTGCTGCTCGAATCGGAAATCCTGGAACTGCTGGCCGACCCGAACATCCCGGCGGACGGGGTCATCGTCGAAGCGAAACTGGATCCGGCCAAGGGACCCGTAGCCACAGTACTGGTTGAGAGCGGCACCCTCTATCCGGGAGACAGCGTGATCGTCGGCAGCATCTACGGGAAGGTGCGCGCCCTCACGGATGACCGTGGCCAGAAGGTGAATCGTGCCGGACCTGCCACGCCGGTGGAGATTCTGGGTCTGTCGGCGGTGCCGGAGGCGGGCGATCGCCTCTCGGTGGTGAGCTCGGATCGAGAAGCCCGCCAGCTCGCCTCCGAACGGGGATCCGCCGCGCGCGAAGAGAGGTTCGGCGCCCACGCCGGCCGGCTGAGTCTCGACACGCTCTTCGCGCAGATTCAGCGCGGAGATGTGAAGGAGTTGAATCTCGTTCTCCGCGCCGATGTGCAGGGTTCCCTCGAAGCAGTGCGGGAGAGCCTCGAGAAGCTGGGCAACAACGAGGTGCGCGTGCATGTCCTGCGCGCTGCCGTCGGCAACATTGGGGAAAGCGACATTCTCCTGGCCTCGGCCTCCAATGCCATCGTGATCGGCTTCAACGTCAAGGCGGATCCGGCAGCACGGCGGGTGGCCACCGACGAAGGCATTGATGTCCGCACGTTCCGGATCATCTACGAACTCATTGACGCAGTAGCCTCCGCGATGGCGGGTCTGCTGACGCCGATCACCCAGGAGACGAAGTTGGGCCGCGCCGAAGTGCGGGCCGTCTTCAGCCTCCCGAGCGGTACTGTGGCCGGCTGCTATGTGCAGGAAGGGCTTATCCGTCGCGGCGCCGACCTGCGGGTATACCGCGGGCGAGCCATCGTTTTCGAGGGCGAGGTGGACAGCCTGCGCCACGTGCGCGAGAATGCCCGAGAAATGGCTGCCGGCTTCGAGTGCGGCATCATGACCGACGGCTTCACTGACTACAAAGAGGGCGACGTGATCGAGTGCTTCGAAACGAAGCAGGTTGCCCGCGAACTCACTCCCGCGTAGAACCATGCGCATGCACACACAGAAATGGCAGCCATAGTCGGGGTTTGTACCCTGGATCTCCACATCCCGGAGGCGACATCACTCAAATCGAAGCGCTCCGTCCTGAAAAGCACGCTCGACGGGATTCGGGACCGCTTTCACGTGTCGGCCGCAGAGGTCGAGTATCTCGACCTCTGGCAGCGCGCCGGGATCGCGATTGCGTGCGTCAGCAATTCACAGGCCTACACCAATGAAGTACTGGACAAAGTAGTGAACTGGGTGGAGGCCAACCCGCGGGTGTTCGTGACACGGGTGGAGCTGGAATTCCTCTAGCTCCCGCGTGTCTCTTGAGCGGAGGCCCGACCTGGGGCGACATCGTGGAGGACGAGACTCATCCTCGTCCTCACTCTCATTCTCGCACCCCTCACTTGCCCTCCACCGGACCGATCGGTGCGTTCGGCCGGGCACCAGGCGGAATTCGAGAACAACTGCAGAACACAATTCAACCATGGCAACTACCCGTCAACGGCGCGTGCAGGAATTACTGGTTCAGGAAATCAGCGATATTCTGCGCCGCGAGGTGCATGATCCCCGGGTCGGTTTTGTGACGGTCACGGACGCGGAAGTGACGCCGGACCTGCGGCAGGCTCGTGTTTTTTACAGCGTGCTCGGATCCGAGGCCGAACGGGAGGACACCGGCAAAGCGCTGCAACGAGCGGCCGGTTTCATTCGCAGCGAATTCGCCCGCCGGGCAAGGATGCGGTTTGTTCCCGAAATCCGCTTCGCGTTCGACACCGGCGCCGAACGGAGCCGCCGCCTCCTGACCCTGCTCGAACAGGTAAAACACGATGAATCCTACATTTCTGCGGAGCCGCCGACAGACGAAGCTGACGGAAGCAGCAGCGGCGATCCGGGCAGCGACGCGCATCGTGCTGGCCTGTCACCTTCGCCCTGACGCCGACGCCCTCGGGTCACTGTTGGGTCTGGGCGCCGGGCTGCGGCGTCTCGGCAAGGCCGTGACCCTGGTCAGCCCGGACGGGGTGCCGGAAATGTACCGCTTCCTGCCCGGCTGGGAACAGATCGTGCCCGGCGCGGTGGGGGACTGGGAACTGGGCATCGGCCTCGACGCGGACGGCTCGGACCGGCTGGGAAGTGCGGAGTCCCTGATCCTGGCGCAGCCGCGGGTCATCAACCTTGACCACCACACCGGGCCCGATCCCTATGGCGACATCCAGGTGGTGGATTCATCCATCGCCGCAACGGGGGAACTGGTCTACCTGCTCCTGCAGGAATTGGAGATCGCGCCGGACGCAGAGATCGCCGCCTGCCTGATGGCAGCGGTGCTCACAGACACGGGATGCTTTCGCTTCTCCAATACGACCGCGGAAACATTCCGGATCGCCGCCGCCCTGCGCGAAGCAGGCGCAACCCCCGGCGCCGTGTATGACGCAGTGTACGGACGGCGGTCCTTCGGCGCCACGCTGCTCCTCGGACGCCTGCTGACCCAGGTCTCGCGCACGGAGGATGGACGCGTCGTGTGGAGTTGGGTCGGCCGAGCGGACTTTGAGGCGTGCGGCGCGACGGGCGAGGCGACCGAGGGCTTCGTGGACCAACTCCGCATCGTGGAGGGGGCCGAGGTGGCCGTCTTTTTCCGCGAGGCCACCCACGGAGATGTGCGAGTCAGCCTGCGTTCCCGCGGCCGGGTAAACGTGGCGCAGGTGGCTGCAGAATTCGGCGGAGGGGGGCATGTACCGGCTGCCGGCTGCACGGTGGAGGAGGCGCTTCCCTCCGCGATGAATCGGGTGATTGATGCGGTGCGGCGCGCCCTTCCCGATGCCGCCGCCCTGGCGCAGCCGTAACGCATCGCCGGTCCTGCACATTCCTCGCCTCACCCAGCGTTGCACGGCATACTCAACCTTTACAAGCCAACCGGCCCCACGTCGCATGATTGCGTCTATCGGGTCCGCAGAGCACTGGGAGTGCGCCGGGTGGGGCACGCAGGCACGCTCGATCCCCTGGCATCCGGGGTGCTCGTGATCGGTGTGGGCAACGGCACCCGGATATTGCAGTACCTGCAATCGCTCCCGAAGACGTACCGGGCGGGCCTCGCTCTGGGGTGCGAAACGGACACGCAGGACTCGACCGGCGCCGTGGTGCAGGAAGCCGACGCCTCCGCCGTGACCGAGGAGGCATTCCGTAGTGCATTATCCCGGTTCGAGGGCGAGATTTTTCAGACTCCGCCGATGTACTCTGCGGTCAAGGTGGGGGGCCGGCGGTTGTATGACCTGGCGCGCCGGGGCGAGACCGTGCATCGCGAGGGGCGCCCGATCACGATCTGCGAGGCGGAATGTCTGCATTTCGGGCCCGGCGCACGCGCTGCCGCCGAGATTCGCATCCGCTGCTCCGCCGGGACCTACGTTCGGACGCTCTGCCATGATCTCGGCCGGATGCTGGGACCCGGGGCAGTGATGACGGCGCTGGAACGAGAAGCAGTGGGTCACTTCCAGGTAGCTGACGCCATCCGGCTCGAGGACCTGGACCCCGGCTTTCCCCTGCTGCCGCTGGCGGAGGCGCTCGCGCACCTTCCGGGCCTCGTGGTTGGACCCGAGGAGCGCTCGCGTCTTGCACATGGACAATTCGTCCCGGCGCCGGAAACCACGCCGGACGGCCCGATCCGGGTGCTGTCCGGCGACGGCGCGCTGCTGGCCATCGGGAGCGTGCGCGGGCACGGTGCGGCGCGCCTCGTGGCGCCGGAAAAGGTGTTTGTCACGACGGATGAGGCGAGTCTTCGGTCTTGAGGGTGCGGCCGCGCCGGCACGCCGGGCCGCCGTCACCATCGGCAAGTTTCTGGCTGTGCATCGCGGGCACCAGGCGCTGCTCGCCGCGACCGTGGCGGCGGCGCAGCGCGCCGCGCTCCGGTCGGTCGCATTTACCTTCGATCGGCACCCGCGTGAGGTGCTGGAGCCGGGTACTCAGCTCCCCGTCCTCGCCACCCTGGAGGAGCGGCTGGACGCCATCGCGGCCTGCGGCATCGAGGAGACCATCGTCGTGCCGCTCACCCCGAGCTTCCTGGCGCTCGAACCGGAGACGTTCATCCGCGAGATCCTGTGGGAGCACCTGGGCTGCGCGGAAGTGCTGGCGAGCGCCGGCTTCCGCTTCGGGCATCGGGCGGCGGGAACCGCCGACACGCTCCGCAGTGTGGGAAACGCGCTCGGATTTCGCTTCACCGCCGTTCCGCCGGTGTTCGAGGGCGGTGAGCCGATCAGTACCAGCAGGGTGGCCGTCTGTATCCAGTCCGGCGCCGTCGCGACTGCCGCGACACTACTCGGGTACCCGTACGCACTCTCGGGAACCGTGGCCCGGGGCGACCAGGTGGGGCGGCGGCTCGGGTTTCCGACGGCCAATGTCGCCGTGTCCGCGAATCGCCTCCTGCCCGGCGACGGTGTCTACGTGGTACGGCTGGAGACACAGGATGCCTCTCTCCCGGCAGTGGCGAACCTGGGAGTACGCCCCACCGTGGACGGAGTGCGCCGCCTGCTGGAAGTGCATGTTCCCGGCTGGGAGGGGGACCTGTACGGGCAGACGGTACGGGTGGCCTTCCTGGAGCGGCTCCGCGAGGAGCGGCGGTTCCCGGACCTGGAGGCGCTCCGGGAGCAGATCGGCGCCGATGTCTGCCGGGCCCGCGAGTGGCACCGACTGGCGGGCGCAGAGGGAAACGCGCAATGAACATTCTGGTCACCGGGATTACCGGACGCATCGGCGCCAACGTGGCGCGCCACTTCCTCGAGGCGGGGCACGCCGTCCGCGGGTTCGTCTGGCCCGGCGACCGCCAGGCGGCCAAGCTCGCCCTCATCGGGGCGGAGATCGTCGAAGGGGATCTGCGGCAACTCGCAGAGGTGCATGCGGCCGCCGCGGACGTCGACGTCATCCTGCACCTGGGGGCGGCGTTCCAGGCAGGCGGCCCGTTCACGCCGGAGCAATACATGGGCATCAACACGATGGGCACCTTCCACGTCCTGGAGGCCGCGCTCGGGCTGGGCGATCGCCTGCGGCACGTCATCGTCACCAGTACCGACGCGACGATGGACAAGTACCCGCCCGAGGGCATCGAAGAGCCGCTGCGTGAGGACTCGCTGCCCCTCTGCACGACCGCCTGGTACGGGTACACAA
The DNA here is from genome assembly GCA_005805375.1 of Actinomycetota bacterium. GTDB lineage: Bacteria > Armatimonadota > SYMT01 > SYMT01 > SYMT01 > SYMT01. The sequence goes on along the minus strand of SYMT01000038.1, from coordinate 3,439 downwards.
AGGTGCTCACCGAGCACGTCGTGGATCGCTACGTCCGCCACGAGCGCCTCCCGGCCACGGTGCTCCGCTTTGCGAACGTCTGGGGCGCGGGCGAGGTGCTCGACTTCCCCCAGTTCCACCTGAAGACGTTCCTGGCCCAGCTTGCAGGTCGCGCCGACGCGGAGGGGACTGCGGCGCGCGAGGCTCTGGAGGCAGCGGACACCGGTGGTCCGCGCCTGCTCATCGCGTGTGACCGGAACGGCCGGTCCTGGAAGAAGCACAACCTGGAGGTGCGCGACATCGTCCACGCCTACGACCGGGCCGTGGGTAACCCGAACACCTTCGGGCGCACGTATCAACTCGCGTCCCGAGAACCCTTCACGTGGGAAGCTCTGATTCCGTATCTGTCCGCATGCACCGGCATCCCCTACACCCGCGCGAACCTGCCCCTGACCCCGACGTTCTACGAATACGACCTTTCGGCGCCCCGCGGTGATTTCGGCTACGATCCGCAGTTGACCGTCCGCGACATGGTGGACGAAGCGGTTCGCTTTCGCCGCGAAGGATCGGCCGCGATGATTCCCACCCAGGTCCGACAACCATGACTCGCAAACGCCTGCTTGAACTGCTCGAACTCCTGCTCCCAGCGCACTCCCCCGGCGGCGACGAAGGGGAAGTAGACGCTATCCTCTGGCCCTACTTTCGGGAGTACACCGAATCTCCGGCCCAGGACGGCGCCGAGAACCTGTACGGCAAAATCTCGGGCACGGGGGAGCGTCCCCCCATCCTCATCGCGGCCCACAAGGACGAGTTGGGAATGATCGTCAAGCGGATCGAGCCGGACGGTTCGCTGCGGGTGCAGGAACTGGGAGGGGTCCACGCCTGGAAGTACGGCGAAGGCCTGGTGGACATCCTCGCCGCCTCCGGAGTGCTCACCGGCGTGATGGGCGTCGGCAGCATGCACTCCACCGAGGAGACCCCCCGCGTCCACTACAGCCGCGAGAACCCGATGGACTGGACCGTGGTGCGGGTGCAGACGCGCCGGACCGCGGCGCAACTGGAGGCCCTGGGGGTGTATCCAGGCACCCGCGTGGTGCTCCACCGCTCCCGGAAGCACCCGACCGTCTGGCACGACTGCGTGTGCGCCTTCGCCCTCGACGACAAGGCGGCGGTGGCGCTCATGCTGGAGACGATGCGCGCCCTCGCCGCCGGCCCACCGCCGCCCCAGGACATCTACTTCGCCGCCACAGCGATTGAGGAGCAGATGTGCGGCGGCGCGGCGGCCCTCGCCGGGAAACTGGAGGTCGACACAATGCTGGCGCTGGAGATCGGGCCGGTCGAGCCGGAGTACGGCCTCGAGCTCGACGACCGTCCCATCGTCTGGTACAAGGACCGGATCGGCACCTACACCAAGAGCTTCTGCGACGAGATTGCGGCGCTCTCGCTTTCGCTGGGCCTCGGCATCCAGCGCGCGGTGTACAGCCGCGCTTCGTCTGACGCCACCGGGAGCCGCCTGGCCGGGCAGGTCGGGCGCATCAGCGTCCTCAGCTTCCCGGTCCTGAACAGCCACGGCTTCGAGGTGGCGCCGATTGATGGGATTTTGAAGATGCAGCAATTGCTGCTCGCGTACCTGCGCGGAGAGCGAGGCTGAGCGCGCCGATCGAAGGGGCGCCCGCAGCCGGGTTCGGGCGCCCTCCGGCCGGCCCCTGCCTACGCCTGCTTCGGCAGGACATCCCCCAGGCGACACGCGAACCCGGGCAGCACGTCCCCGCCGACGAGTAGCCCCTCTTCCGTAAGGAACGTTCCCGCGCCATCGGGGCCGTAGGTGACGGCAGAGCGGTCCTGCGGGTCAATCACCCAGACCAGCCGAACTCCTGCCGCCAGGTACTCGCGCACCTTCGTGTGCAGTTCCGAGTAGAGATCGTGCGGCGACACCACCTCAACAGCCAGATCCGGCGCCACCTCCACATTGCCGAGAGGTGGATTCTCCCGGGGGAGCCGGCCGTAGGAGACAAACGAGGCATCCGGCCGGCGCAACTGCGTGCTGTCCGCCGCGAAACAGCGATACCCGCCGTCCGAACCGGCTACCCACCCGACTCGTGCTCTCGGGTGAAGCTCCGCAGAGCGTGAACCACGTCTGCGGCGACGGTACTGGAAAAGAAGCCCATCTCCTTCTCCTCCGGCTTGCCGCCCACCCACTCGAAACGATCCGGATCCACCAGCCACAGAGGCGCCGGCTCCGCCGAGTCGCGCAGGCCCGGCAAAACGGACGCTTCGGCCACCACTGTCATCGCGGGTTTCTCCTTCACCACAGCTCTGTCCCATCCTATCAGGATGGCGCCTCTCCGGAACCGATCGTGCTCGGGTACGACGTGCTGGAACTCGACGAAGAATACGCCGTGCTGAGCTTCTCCCTCCGCCACCGTCCGGCAGTGGAGGCGTACCTCACCGACCGCCGGGAGGAGGCGGCCGCAATCCGGGCGGAGAACCAGGAGAGATTTCCGCAATCCGGCGTGCGCGAACGGGTATTGGCGCGACGCCATGCGGAGATGCACGGAAGAATGGCAGGACCCCGGGGATCCGCGACTACTGCCGGCGACTGGACGCCCACGACCCGATGTGAGACGCTTTGTGACAGGGAGGAATCTGAATGGCTACCCATACCCTGAGTATCACACTCCCCGACTCCCTCAAGCACTTCGTGGACGAGTGCGTGGCGCACGGCGCCTACCGGGACACCAGCGATTACGTCGGGGGTCTCATCCGACAGGACCAGGAGCGGCGCGAAAACATGACTGCTGCGCAGGCGGAACTGGAGGAATTGCTGCTGGAGGGATTGCAGGGCGGCGAACCTGTGACCGCCACCCCGGAGTACTGGCGGCGGACCAGGGCGGAACTCCTCACCACTGCGGCCCGGCCACGCACGTGGGATTGACGCCGGGCGGGTGGCGGGTTAGAGTAGAGATGTGCTCCAAAGAACCGCCGAGGGAGTGCTACAGTGCTACCCTGGTGGCATAGATGATGGATGCGTCGCCGGACGCGGCGCGATGACGCGGTGCCTGGGCGGTACGGCAGCGCCAATGCACCGCGGCACGTGTGAATGCCAGGGTCACTACCCGGTCGTCGGCTCTATCGGAGTACGGAACCCGACGCGACGCAAGGCGGATCGCTCATTCGGTGGATCAGCGGCGCCCGCGGGCCGCCGCCAACCCAGCACCGAGTCCGGCCGTCACTCCGCCAGGAGCCTTGTTCAGGACACACGTTCCCGGCCAGAAGGAAACCCGATGGCAGTCTCCACCGATGCGCACAGAACGATGCGCACGACCCTCATCGAAAGCCTCCTCCCCGAGCAGCCGCCATTGCACCTTGGCGACGATGGTGTGCTCCGTGTCGGGGGTACACGCGTCACCCTGGACACGGTGGTGGGCGCCTATCAGGACGGCGCCTCTCCGGAGCAGAT
>SYMT01000037.1 GCA_005805375.1 Actinomycetota bacterium | reverse complement strand
GCTCTCCCCCGGCTCCCGCGTAGTCACGGAGTATCTCGCGCGCACGGGCCTCCAGCCCTACCTGGACCAGATCGGTTTCCAGATTGTGGGCTATGGCTGCACTACGTGCATCGGCAACTCCGGCCCACTCGACCCGCACATCGAGCAGACGATCTCCGGCGAGGATCTGGTGGTCGCCAGCGTGCTCAGCGGCAACCGGAACTTCGAAGCCCGGGTCCACCAGGCGGTGAAGGCAAACTTCCTGATGAGCCCGCCGCTGGTCGTGGCCTTCGCACTGGCGGGCACCGTGGACCGAAACCTCTCCACCGAGCCACTCGGAACCGGCACGGACGGTCGGGCCGTCTACCTGCGCGACATCTGGCACTCCAACGAGGAAATCGCCGGCCTGCTGCACTCGGCCAACGATCCGGAAACCTACCGCGCCCTGTACCGCGACTTCGCCGATCAGAATCCTCTCTGGCTGGAGATCCCGTCCAGCGTGGGGCAGGTCTACGATTGGGATCGCGATTCCACCTACATCCAGGAGCCGCCCTATTTCGAGGGCTTCACCCTGGAACCGGGTACCGCCGCCGACATACACGGCGCCCGCGCCCTCGCGGTGTTCGGCGATTCGGTCACGACCGACCACATCAGCCCGGCCGGATCGATCCGCGCCACGTCTCCGGCGGGGCGCTACCTGATCGAGCACGGAGTGGAGCCGCCGGACTTCAACAGCTACGGTTCCCGGCGGGGCAACGATCGGGTGATGACCCGCGGCACCTTCGCCAACGTGCGCATCAAGAACCTGATGGCGCCCGGCACGGAGGGAGGGGTCACCATTGCCCAACCCTCGGGCGAGCAGACGACCATCTACGACGCCTCGATGCAGTACCAGGCGGCGGGGGTGCCGCTGATGGTCTTCGCCGGCCAGGAGTACGGCACGGGCAGTTCTCGCGACTGGGCCGCCAAGGGGACCAACCTGCTCGGCGTGAAGGCCGTGGTCGCGCAGAGCTACGAGCGGATCCACCGCAGCAACCTGGTCGGGATGGGAGTGCTCCCCTGCCAGTTCAAGGACGGGGAGAACGCCCAATCGCTCGGACTGACCGGGACGGAGACCTTCGACTTGCTCGGCCTGCAGGACGGGATCCGCCCCCAGATGGACGTGACTCTGGTCATCCACAGCGCCGGCGGGACCACCCGCGAGCTCCCGGTGACGCTCCGGATTGACACCCCCATTGAGGTGGACTACTACCTCCACGGCGGCATCCTGCCGTACGTCCTGCGCCAACTGATCGCCGCCGGATAATCCGCCCGGCACCGGGATGGAGGGCCGAGGCATCCGCCTCGGCCCTTTTTCGCTACCGGGCAGCGGGCCGCCGGGAGACCAACACGATGACCATGCTGGTGGAAGCACCCTCGACGGTTCGGCCCGAGGTGCGCCTCACGGCGGAGGACCTGCTGCGCCTTCCGGACAGCCACGGCCTGGAACTGGTGGACGGCAAGCTGGTGGAGAAGAACAGGGGTGCGCGGGCAAGCGAAGTGGGGGCGGAAGTTGTGTTCCGCCTCAAGCTGCATTGCCGAACCACCGGGCACGGCCGGGTATTCGATGCGGAATGTGGCTATCGCCTGTTTCCGGACCGCCCCAACCTGGTGCGCAAGCCGGATGTCTCCTTCGTGGCGGGTGAGCGTCTGACTCAAGCAGAGGTCCCTCGCGGCCACTTCGCGCTCGCGCCGGATCTGGCGGTCGAGGTAGTCTCGCCGAACGACCTTGCCTACGAGGTATCCGCCAAGGTGGCCGAGTATTTTGCGGCTGGGGTACGCGAAGTGTGGGTGGTCTATCCGGAAGAACAACTCGTCGAGCAGCGGTGGCCCGGCGGCGGCGGCCGGTGGCTGGGTGACCGCGACACGCTCACCAGCGAGGACCTGCTGCCGGGCTTCGCCTGCCCGGTTTCGGAACTGTTCCCGCCCCCGGCGGGCCAGGCACACGGAGGGGGATCCGAATGAACACAGCCGTGGTGAAACGCCCGGTTGCTGCACCGCACACCGTCGGGCGAGTGACCTTTGAAGACGTGCTCGCGATGGATCCGGACGAACCCGGCGAACTCGTAGAAGGGCAATGGCTTCCGATGACGCACCCCACCTGGCGCCACGGCCTCATCATGTCCCGCGTCAGCTACATTCTTACCGCCTGGGCGCACGCACACCCGGGTTGGCTGGTGGCCAGCGGAAACTCCGGAAATCGCCTGCAGCGGAACCCGGACACCCTGCGCGGCGCCGATGTGGCCGTCCTGCGCGCGGAGCGCTTCCCCGCGGGCCGGAGCGTAGACGGCTGGGTGCAGGGGGCGCCGGATGTGCCCGTGGAGATCCTCAGCGATGCCCAATCGGTGGCAGAACTCCTGCGGAAAGCGGCGGACTACCTGGCGGCCGGAGCGCAGATGGTCTGGGTGCTGGACCCGGACACGGGGCGCGTATCCGTTGTGACGCCGCCAGGCTCGAAGCGGACGCCGAACTCACCGGCGGTGGGATTCTCCCCGGCTTCTCCTGCCCGGTGGACCGGCTCTTCCAATAGCTCCCGAGAGGAGGGAACGGACTGCCGTCCGCGAGCACCCCACCCGGCCGAAGGAGGAGCGAGTCAAGAGAAGTGAGAAACGAGTTCTCCCCGCGCTCACTCCTCATTACTCTTTCCTCAGCCGGCGCTCCACCTCGCGAGTCTCGCCGGAGATCGCCGGAGAACCCCTGATCAGGCATCCCAAGTCAGCGGTCTCGCCGGAGTCCGAGGCGCCCGCCTCATCCCCCCTGACGATTTCCACGCCCTCCCCAGCACTTCGCCGCCGCCAGGACCTCCAGATCGCGCGCCCCACCCCTCGGCGTACACGTGGCACCGGGTGACCAAGGGGTGGGGCCGTTGATCTGTGAGGACGTACCCACGCACGAGGGTGGACGAGGCTATCGCCTCGGACTGGTATAAGCAAAGTGGTGTGGACGCCGGCCACTCGTAGCGGTCGGCCCCACCCCACCCCTGGGAGTGGGTATAACTCCCCCGGTTGTGGGTAAGGGCGACCTTGGATC
>SYMT01000333.1 GCA_005805375.1 Actinomycetota bacterium | reverse complement strand
GTGCAGGATCTGATGAATGCGCGGCAGAAGGTGATCGAGGTCAAGCGCGAACGGAAGGCGGCCGCCGCCTCTTCCTCTCCCCTCCTCTCGTGATGCAACTTCTTCAGCAACTTCAGGCCATTCCCGGTCCTTCCGGCGACGAGGGCGCTATCGCCGACTGTGTGGAACAGCACTGTCGCCGAATTCCGGATACCACTGTCCATCGGGTGGGCGATCTCGTCCTCGCCGTGCGGGGCACGCCGCGCGTGGCCGTGTTTGCGCACCTGGATACCATCGGCTTCACGCAGGGCTATGCGCGGGATCTCATTCCCATCGGGGGCCCGCACGTGAAAGGGGGCGAGCGCCTGCGTGAGGTCGGCGGGCAGGGTCGAGCGCGGTTGGTTGTCCAGCAAAAAGGGGAGAAGACGGCGTGGCGGCTCTCCGGCAAGGGAAGCGCGCCCGGCAGCCGGTGGGTGTACGCCGATCCGCTGGTGGTGAAGAAGGGTCGGGTCACCGGACCCTATCTGGATAACCGGGCCGGGGTCTGGAATACGCTCCGGGTGTTGGAGCGCTGTGACGTCGTTGCGGCGGTGTTCACTCCCGGTGAGGAGCACTCCGGGCGCGGCGCCCTGATCGGCGCGCGCTGGATCTACGAGGAGTGGAACATTACCCGGGCCCTGATCTCGGATATCACGTGGCACACCGACGGCATCCGAATGGGAAAAGGCCCGGCTATCAGCCTGCGCGATCGGTATGTGGCGCGCCGAAGGTATCTGGATGAGGTCCTCGCGGCGGCGGAAGCGAGCGGCCTGCCCTTCCAGCGCGAAGTGGAGAGTTCGGGCGGATCCGACGGCAGCTACATTGAACGGAGCACCTTCCCGGTAGATTGGGTTTTCGTCGGCGCCCCGCAAAAGGCGTCACACACCCCCAAAGAACAGTGTCAGGTCGCGGATCTCGAGGGCATGGTCGCGCTCTACGCGGCCCTGATTCCTGCGCTCTCGCGCTAGCGAACCGAGCGCGAAGAGGGGTGCCGGCGGGACGTCGGCGGTCCCAGGGGGAGTAAAGGAAGAGAGCATGCCCGTCACCAACTGGCGCTCCCAGCCGGTCTTGAGGGGCGAAGAAGGAAAAGGACACCGCTCCCCCTCGGGGCCGATCCACCAAATGTCGGGCCGCCGCCCGCGCCTTGGCCGTCGGCCCCTGCGCGCCGGCGCGGCCCGCCCGCACGACCCAGGCGCCCCGGTGGCGTGCCTCCCGGTGCGATGCCTCCCGGTGCCGTGCCCGGCTTGACGAAAAGTGTGGTGGGTAGCGCGAATACTCCCTGGGGCAGGGCGGCGCCGAAGTGGCTTCGACGCGTGGATGATCCTCGGCCCGCGTGGAAACGGGGTGAGCGGACAAGTCTTTTACTCGTGCTGCGTGCGACATATCGGAATCACCTGCCCCGTGGGTGCAGAGCCTGGAAAAGTGTGGTCAGGCGAACCCGCCACCAGGGTGTATGCGCTGCTGCGCTTCCTTATTGCAAGTTTCTTCGGGGGGGATCATTTGGGAAAATAGTTTTTCTGGGCGGCGCAAGCTCCTGTTTCGCAGGGGCCAGAGCGGGCCACACCCGGCGCGAAACGGGTCGCTGCGCCACAGGGGCGGAGTGGCAGGGGCGGCTGGGGGCGTACCTGGAGCGGCACCCGGACACGATCGCGGACTATGACGCGCTGCGGGAAGCGGGGTGTCTGGTGGGCGGGGGGCTGACGGAGAAGGCGAACGAGCCGGTGGTGGCCCAACGGCTGAAGAACGGGAAGATGCACTGGAGCCGGGAGGGTGCAAATGCGGTGGCATTGCTATGCGCTCGGCACCTCAATCAACTCGCCTACCCCTCCCTACCCAAGTGACGTGCATCGGTGCTGTGGGGAGACACCGTCCTCTGGGGGACACGGTGCTCTGGGGGGATTCCAACGCGGCGTTCAGCCTCTACATCCAGGCCTACGGCGACTGACGACTCCCCGCGGCGCAGTCCGCCCCCCTCCTGCGGGCGGGGGCGCTGTCGTTTCTGCCTTCGGTTAACCTGTCAACGAGCGTCCACAGGCCGGACGGGATCGTTCTTTGGAGGGAAGGAAATGACCATCTGGTTACCCGGATATGCCCGTTGGAGGGATAGTGGCACGGGCAGCAGAGGTCGTATTCTCGTGCGGATGGGTGAGGCATCACATCGAAGTCAACCTGATGACCCTCGCCATGCAATGAGAGAGATAGCGACGCATGACATACCAGAATCTTCGGGTCTCCATCTGCATCAGCACCGTTCTACTGGCGTCGGCATTCGCCGGTTCCCCCACACGGGCAGCGGACGAACTGGGGACAACCCTGTCCCCCGACCTTGCCAAGCAAGCAACCGCCTATCCGAACAGCGGCGCACTCAAGTCGGTCATCGTGCAACTGCGCGATGATACGACCGATGGGACACAGTTGGCGGAGAAGCTAGGGGGCTCCTTCCGCCGCAAGTTGGGCCTGGTCCGTTCGGTAGCGCTGCGGGTGCCCTACCGTGCCCTGGGTGCATTGGCGCGGAACCCCGCGGTGCAGCGAGTTTCCCCGGATCGCCAGGTTCAGATGCACTGCGACCTGGACGAGGAGACCATGGGAGTCAAGTATGCGTGGGACACGTACCAACTCGACGGCACCGGGGTCGGGGTGGCGATCCTGGACACCGGGAGCCCCGCAACCTGTCCAGACGTGAATCGGAACTGTTATGGTTCCATGCGAGGGCGGGTATTCGCGGATTTCGTGGGGACAGCCACCACGGCCTATGATGACAACGGCCACGGCACCCATGTGGCGGGCTGCATCCTCGGCAGCGGATTCTGGTCGGGCGGCGTAGTTTCCGGAGCGGCAGGGGCGGCAAGACCGATCGTGCTGAAAGTCCTGGACGGCGCCGGGAGCGGGAGCGTGAGCACGGTGATCTCGGCCCTCGAGTGGTGCATCACCAAGAAGGCCACCTACAACATTCGGGTCATCAACCTCTCGTTGGGCCACACTCCCGGGGAGAGCTACGTCACCGACCCCCTCTGTGCGGCGGTTCGCCGGTGTGTGCAGGCCGGGATCGTGGTCGTTTGTTCCGCGGGGAACCGGGGCAAAGATACCGCCGGTACGACCCGGTATGGGGGTATCGTCTCCCCCGGGATTGAGCCGGCGGCCATCACGGTCGGCGCCTCAGACTCCCGTGGCACGGTGGCCCGTAGTGACGATCGGGTTTGCACCTTCAGCAGCCGTGGCCCGACCTACATCGACCAACTCGTCAAGCCCGATCTCGTGGCACCGGGAAATCAGATCATCTCCGTCCGCAGCAGCGGTTCCCAACTCGACACCAACTACGCGGTTAACCGCATCTACCCGTCCCAGTATGGGTCGACGGGGACCACGCCGGAGTACTTCAAGCTCTCCGGCACCAGCATGGCGGCTGGCCATGTGAGCGGTATTGTAGCGCTGATGCTGGAGGCCACGCCAGGGCTTACGCCCAACACGGTGAAAGCCCTCCTGATGTACTCGGCTCAGACGCTTCCGCTCGTGGATGCTCAGGGAGTGGCACTTCCGTCCGGGGTTTCCCGTCTCACGCAGGGAGCCGGATTGGTCAATGCGGCCGGAGCCGTTGACCTTGCCGAGGCTGTCTGGCCGGCCGCACCCGTCGGTACTGGTTGGCTGGCTTCGCCCCCTGCCGGACAGACGACCCTGAACGGATTTGCCTTCCCCTGGACCGCCGCGGTGCTGCATGGATCCCGCGTCTACTATGGGAATGACCTGGTGAGCAAGAACCAGGTACTGTGGGGCGACACAGTGTTGTGGGGCGACACAGTGTTGTGGGGCGACACGGTCCTCTGGGGTGACAACAGTGTCCAGTCCGACCGCACGATCTGGGAGAACCAGGTCCTCTGGGGGGACACCGTACTGTGGGGGGATTCCAATGGCGCTCTGAGCCTGTACATCCAGGCCCACGGCGACTGAGCCCTTACCCTCCGGGTGCCGATGGCCCACCTCCCTCGGGAGGTGGGCCATCGGTACTTCTGATCGGCTCGCCGACCCTGTTGTGGATCGCGGCTCGTGCTGTGTGCGACATCTCGGAATCACCTGCCCCGTGGGTGCAGAGCCTGGAAAAGTGTGGTCAGGGGGACCCGCCACAAGGGAATATGCGCTGCTACGCTCCCGCATTACAAGTTTCTTCGGGGGGGCATTTCGGAAACGAGTGTTGCGGGGCGGTGCAAGAGCCCCAATTTCGCAGGAGTGAGATCGGGTGTAATTCCATCCGGCACGGGATCCGCGCCACGCGATCGCCGGGTGGGGCAGCAGGTCTTTTACAGGAAGACCGGCCCCTGCTAAGGGAACCAGGCAGAATTCATCGTCCTGCCTGCGCGTGGATCGGGCACGGGGTGCGTGGGCGGGAGGTGGGTCCCCTTGCTCACGCGCGTGGCTCGGGTACGGGGGCGTGGGCGGTGAGGTGGGTCCACTTGCTACGCCCAGGGGGTGCCCGGCGTGGCTCGGGTACGGCATCGGGCACGCACCGCCGGCGATCGCTGGCCTAGATGGAGTCGCGCAACTCCGTTTGCGCGCGTCTCCCGCGGCAAGTCCCCGGCGTGGCTCGGGCACGGGGTGCGTGGGCGGTGAGGTGGGTCCACTTGCTACGCCCAGGGGGCGCCCGGCGTGGCTCGGGTACCGGGTGGGGGTGTGATGGGGGAAGATCCCGGGGTAATCTCGTCCGGTTGGGATGATTGATTCCGCCGGGTTCCCTAAGCATCGGTGTACAGTACTATACATAAAGGGATTTCGTAAGAGTTCCACAACGTCATCGGCAGCGTCCTCTACAACAACCCCCGGCGCACCGTCCACTTCATGGTGCGCGATGCCGAGGGGGCCCTGCGCGATCGCACCGACACGCCCGCGCCGGTACGGCGCCTGGCTGAAACGCCGGCGGAAGGCGAGCGGAATTGCCTGCAGACGATTCAATTTGTGCACCAGGCGCTGATTCCTCCCGGGGGGCGGCATGTGCATGAAGTCCATGTTCACCCCGACGCCGAGGAACTCATCGTGATTGTGGAGGGGAGAGGCGAACTTACCCTGGAGGGCGAGGTGTATCCTGTCGAAAAGGGGGATGTGGCCTACGTGCCCCCGAACGCCGATCATGTCCTCCGCAATCCGGGTCCCGCTTTGCTTGCAGCGTTGTTCATCAACGTGCCGGTGGGCGAGGGATTGCGCCGTCTGCTTGTGGGAGAGTCCACAGAGGGGCATTGAAAATGTGACGCCGTTCGCCGCGTACCACACAATGGGGGCGGGAACCCACCGGGCGGAGGGCGTCGGCGTCGGCGGCCCTCGACAGGTCTCCCACAACCACTGCAGCCGCCGGCATCCGCTGGGCGGCACACGTCACCCAGAGCGGCGGCCTGGACCCATACGGGCCTGGGACGTGCGCGACTTGAGGGAGTAACAAGAATGGCGTACATCATCTGCGAGCCCTGTGTGGGCGTCAAGGACAAGGCCTGCGTGGAAATCTGTCCGGTAGACTGCATCTACGAGGGATCCAAGGAAGGATTCCCGGACATGCTCTTCATCCACCCGGATGAGTGCATTGACTGCGGCGTCTGCCAGCCGGAATGCCCGGTGAGCGCGATCTATCCGGAAGACGATGTTCCGGACGAGTGGAATGACTACATCCGGATCAATAAGGAGTTCTTCGCCTAACTCTTCGCCGGATCCGAGAGAAACCAGAGCGAGCCCGGGGACGCCTCCGGGCTCGCTTTCTGTTTCGCCCGGGCGTTTTACTGGATGATGACCGAAGCGCCGCTTCCCCTCCCCCGTCACGACCCGGTGATGCTGCGGGAGTGCCTCGATTGGCTCCGCCCGGCGCCAGGCGGTATTTTCCTCGACGGCACCCTCGGCCTGGGTGGGCACGCCGAGGCGGTCTTGGAGCAACTTGCGCCGACCGGCTGCCTCGTGGGGCTGGACCGCGACGCGGAGGCGCTCTCGCTGGCCACTGCGCGCCTGCAGGCCGCGTGTGTTGCACACGGGTGGCCGCAGGCTTGCGTCCGCACGTTCCACGCCAACGTCCACGACGCGGGCCAGGTCTTGCAGGAAGCCGGAATCCACGTGTTGGACGGCTGCCTCTTTGACTTTGGAGTTTCGTCCTACCAGTTAGACACTCCGTCGCGGGGGTTCAGCTTTCGGCAGGCGGGGCCGCTGGACATGCGCATGGATTCCTCCGGTGGGCGCACTGCCTGGGAGTTGCTGCATGACCTTACGGAAGAGGATCTGGCCCGGGTGCTCTGGGAGTACGGCGAGGAACGCTATTCGCGCCGAATCGCCCGGCGTATTTGCGAGCGCCGGGTGCGCGGGACGCTGGAATCCACCACGGACCTGGAAGCGGCCGCCTGGGACGCCTATCCCGCGGCGGAACGCCATGGCCGCCTCCATCCTGCGACCCGCACGTTTCAGGCAGTACGGATTGCCGTAAACGAAGAACTCTCGGCACTGGCGCCGGCGTTGGAAGCTGCCGCGGCACTTCTGGCGCCGGGCGGTTGTCTGGTCACACTCACGTACCATAGTCTGGAAGATCGGCTGGTGAAACAGACGCTGGCGTTTCTGGCGGGCCAGTGTCGCTGTGCTCCCGAACTCCCGTTCTGCGTGTGCGGTACAGCGCCGCGGGTGCGGCTACTCGTGCGCCGACCGGCAGTGCCCACTCCCGAAGAAGTAGAGCGCAACCCCCGGGCCAGGAGTGCTCGCCTGCGTGTTTGTGCCAGGGTGCAGGACCCGGGATCCGGCGACGCCCCCAGCGTCGGTCAGGTGGTAGTAGTCCGGCCCCGCGAGGAGTTCGATCGGGGGAGGAGGGAGACTCCCTCGGTTCACTCCCGACTGCCGACAATCCCGCTGTGAGAACCTGATGCTCTCCCGATGTCGCGGAGAGCATCAGCGAGTAATGTCCCCTGCCCACACCGGCCGGGCACCCACCAGGCGCGGCAACCGGACTGCCGCATTCCAGTCGGTGCGGCGCAGGCAAGGGTGTGGGCAACACGGGCAAAGAGTACGCCTGGGAGTGTGGACGGCGATTCGAGGGGCTGTGCTATAACAAGGAGCGAGGTGTGGGAAGCAGGGAGCGCGTAGGTCCAGCCGCCCCCGCCGGTTTCTGCCCCTCCTTCCCTTTCGCAGGAGGTTTCCGTCTTGGCCGTCGTTCCCCCTCACCGGTTTGACGATCCGGAACCCGCGGGACCCGAACGCACCGCCGCTCGCCGTGGGTTACGCTCGCCACGGGCGCGGTTTCGCGTCATCCCCGACCGTACCAGGGATACTCCCCCGCCCCGCGGTGGGCTATTCCGCAGTCCGGTGCTGCTGCTCGGATTCCCGCTGCTCGGGTTGCTGATCTACGTGTTCTCCTGGACGGTGGCGCTGCGGGGAGGATACCACCAGCGTGCGTTGGAGACCCGCCTGCACGATCTGCAGGTGCAAGAAAAGGATCTGGAAGCGGACAAGCGACGCCTGCAGAATCCCCGGAACATCCTGGCTCGGGCGCGTGCCCTCGGGATGCAGCCTCCCGCTCAGCAGATCTTCCGTCGCCTTCCCGAACACCGCTATCCCGATGCTCCCTGAGCATGATCTTCTCCGATGACGGCGCTCGACCCGCACTCCCGTCGTGCGCCGTTTGAGGGCCAGCGGCGCACAGAGATCGCTCTTATCAAGAAGCGGATGGAAGTGGTGTTCCTCGGCTTTCTTGCGGCGCTGGGCCTGCTGGGTCTGCGATTGGCCCACATCCAGATGGGACTTGGGGGCCAATTCACCCGTGTGGCCGACCGCATGACGGCTCGTGATCGGGAGATTGAGGCGGACCGGGGCCGCCTGCTGGATCGCAATGGTGAGGAACTGGCGCAGGATGTAAACGGCAAGGCGATCATCCTCAATCCGCGTGTAGTCGTGTCGCCGGACGCGACGGCGGCGCGTCTGGCCGAGTTGCTGCGTGCGGATGTAGACGAACGACAGCGACTGGCACAGCGGATTCGCTCACAGAAAGAGCGGGGCTCGTTCTACTGCCTGGTGCGACGGGGAGTGGAAAATAGAGAGGCGCGCGCGATCCAGGCTGCCGCCAAGGGCGATCCGCTGCTGAAGGGGCTCGCATTTCGTGAGGCTCCCGTGCGCGTATACCCCAGCGACGGCGATGGGATTCATGTGGTCGGGACTCTGGATGCCACCGGCCGCGGTCTCGAGGGGATGGAGCTGCAATACGACGGCATTCTGCGTGGGAAGAACGGTCGGGTGCGGGTGCGCGTCAATGGGACCGGAGAGGCGATCCCTGAAACCGAGGAGCGGGTATCGGAACCGGTCGAGGGGCACAATGTGCGCCTGGCACTGGACCGTGACATTCAGCACATCGTGGAGATGGAAATAGCGCGGGTGATGAAGCAGGAGCGTCCCGACTCGGTGAGCAGTGTCGTGATGGAAGTGAGTACAGGCGATGTGCTGGCGATGGCGAATCTCCCGGCGTTTGGACCGGGTGAGCGTAAGGTTCCTCCAGACCATCGTCGCAATCGAGCAGTTACCGACGGCTACGAGCCGGGCAGCACATTCAAAGCCTTCACTGCGGCGGCAGCGCTGGAGGCTCGGGTGAACACACAGGCGCACTGCTCCGGGACCTGGACGGTGTCGGGGTACACGATGCATTGTGCGCACGGCGCCGTGCATGGCTCGGTGAGTCTCCGGGATATGCTTGCGCAGAGCTGCAACCTGGCGGCCGGCACACTGGCGGAACGAGTCGGAGCGGCCAAGCTCCACGCGTTTCTCGTGAAATGTGGCTTCGGCGCCCGGACGGGGATCGGATTTCCGGGCGAGGCCGCCGGGTTGCTGCGCTCGTCGCGCGATTGGCTGCGCATCAATACCATCAACATCGGGTTTGGGCAGGGTCTTTCGGTGTCTCCCCTGCAGCTCGTCGCAGCATTTTCGGCCATTGCCAATGATGGGGTCTACATGCCGCCGCGATTGGTGCTCGATGCGCCGGGCACGACCGTCCCGGAGCGCCCGCCGCGCCGGATCGTATCCTCCCGGACGGCCCAGATATTGCGCGATTCCCTGCAATGGGTCGTCACCAACGGCTCCGGCACACGTGCCAAGATTCCCGGCTATACCGTGGCCGGCAAAACAGGTACAGCGCAACTGGTCGAGGGGGGCCGCTATGCCGACGGCTATGTAGCTTCCTTTGTCGGCTTCGTCCCTGCCCGGCGCCCTCGGCTGGCCATCCTGGTCTCCGTGTGGCGTCCCCGCGTGAATCAATACGGTGGAGACGTGGCGGCTCCGGTGTTCCACAATATCGCCCAGCAGTGCCTGCTCTACCGGCGCGTCCCGGAAGACGCTCCGTGGGATCGCCGCGATGGCATCGCTGAGAGCACCCCGATGAATCGCTCTCTCCGCGACTGAGTGTCGTTATGCCAGTTCTCACAACGCTCCTGAAGGCCCTGCCTACCGCTCGTGTGCAGGGTGACGGCGATCCTGATATCCGCAGTGTCGCCTGTGATTCACGCCAGGTGCAGCCCGGCGCGCTTTTCTGCTGTGTTCCGGGGCAGAAAACGGACGGGCGCCGCTATCTGGCGCAGGCGGTTGCCTCCGGGGCCGCTGCAGCGCTGGCCGAGGCCGAGGTGGAGGCGCTGGGAGTGCCGGTCGTCTTCGTGCCGAGTGTGCGCGCAGCGATGCCGGTGCTCGCCGCGGAGTGCTACGGACGACCGGCGAGGCGCCTGGCGCTCGTCGGCGTCACGGGGACGAACGGGAAGACCACGACCACCTACCTGATCGAGGCCATTGCCCGGTACGCAGGGCGCAGTGCGGGAGTGATCGGCACCATCGGCGCGCGCCTCAACGGCGAGGACATTCCGGGCGAACGCACCACCCCGGAAGGGCCGGACCTGCAGGCGCTCTTGCAGCGGATGGCCGCCGTTGAGGAAAGAGTGGAGAGGATTGAGAAAAGAGCGGGAGCCATTCGGGTCTCGAAACCGCCGGTGATCGCGATGGAGGTCTCCTCGCATGCGCTGGAGCAGGGTCGCACCCTCGGCTGTGAGTTCGATGTATCGGTGTTCACTAACCTGACTCAAGACCATCTGGACTATCACGGGGACATGGAGGCGTACTATGCCGCGAAGCGACGCCTCTTCGTGGAGTACCCGGCAGCCACCCGGAAGGCTTCCTGCGCGGTGATCAACGTGGATGATCCATATGGGAGGCGTCTGCGGGCCGAGGTTCCGGGCCGGATCCTTACCTTCGGCATCGAACAGGAGGCGGACCTGCGCGCCTCGGACGTCAGCGCGACCTCGGGTAGTCTCGTCTATCGTCTGTCCGCACCCGAGGGTGAGTTCCTGGTCCGCCTCGGGCTCGGCGGGCTGTTCAATGTAGCGAACTCCCTGGGGGCCATCGGGGCGGCGCGCGCACTGGGCTTCCCGTGGGAGGTGATTCTGGGCGGACTCGGCACCGCCGCAGCCGCGCCGGGCCGTTTCGAGAGTGTGGACGCAGGGCAGGCGTTCGGAGTGCTCGTGGATTACGCGCACACCCCGGACGGGTTGGAGAACGTGCTGCGCTCCGCGCGTGCTCTCGCGCCCCGCAGGTTGATCGCCGTGTTCGGCTGTGGCGGCGATCGCGACCGTACAAAGCGCCCCCTCATGGGCCGCATTGCCGGGAAGTTGTCCGATCATGTCGTGGTCACTTCGGACAACCCGCGCACGGAAGACCCGGAGGCGATCGTACAAGAGGTCGCCGGCGGGCTGCCGCCGGGGGCTGCGTGCGACCTCATCGTGGACCGGCGGGCTGCGATCCGGGCTGCGATTCAAATGGCCGATGTGGGAGACCTCGTCGTCATTGCGGGCAAGGGCCACGAAACCTATCAGATTTTCGCCGATCGGATGATTCACTTTGATGACCGAGAAGAGGCCCGCGTCGCACTCCGGGCTCGACCTGCCCCTTGAACTGATCGCTCGCGTGCTGCAGGGGCGTCTGGCGGGAGCACCGGCGCGCACTGTTCGGCGGCCCGCTGTAGACTCTCGCGCCGTGGAGCCCGGTGACCTGTTCTTCGCCCTCTCCGGAGAGGCTCGGGATGGGCACGAGTTCCTGACCGCGGCACTCGAACGGGGTGCGTCCGGGGTCGTGGTGCAGGCCGGCCGCCCCCTGCCCTTTTTCCCGGGCCGGGGCGCCGGGGTGATCGAGGTACCGGATCCGCTGCTGGCGTTGGGGGCGCTCGCCGCGTGGCATCGGGATCGCTTTCGCGGGCCGGTCGTGGGAATTACGGGCAGCTTGGGGAAGACGACGACCCGGGATCTGGTGGCCGGGGTGCTCGGGGCGCGCTGGCATACCCTCTGCAGTCCCGGCAACTGGAACACGGAGATCGGTGTGCCGCTCACCCTGCTGGCGCGTGGGTCGGAACATGGGGCGGTAGTGGTCGAGATGGCGATGCGCGGTCCGGGCCAGATCCGATACCTGGCCGAAATAGCGCGTCCGGAGGTGGCAGTGATCACGACGATCGGCTGGTCCCACCACGAGTTGCTCGGGTCGCGAGATGCCATCGCCGCGGCGAAGGCGGAGGTGCTCGACTATTTGCCCGAGGACGGGTGCGCGGTCCTTCCCGCTGTGGATGACTACGCCGCGTTCCTTCGCGGTCGGGTGCCGGTCGGGTGTCGGGTGTGGGGTGTCGGGTGGGGGGTGTCGGGTGTGGGGGGTGTAGGAGCAACCCCCTGTGGTTGCCCCTACGGGGTGTGGGGCGAGGTAGTGGGGATTGTCGGGCCGGAGCGCCGGGATCTGCCCGGCGCCGGATGGCGGACCTGGTTTCGCGTTTGGGAAGTGATGGAGGGCGCCCCCCACACCCCACACCCCACACTCGACACCCGGTACGGCACGCTGCCGCTGCTTGGGGAGCACAACCTGCGGAACGGTCTGGCGGCGATTGCGGTGGGGCGCGCGCTCGGCCTGGAGTGGCCGGAGATCCTGGCAGGGCTGGCTGGGGCGTAGATCTCCGGGATGCGCTCGCGGATTGGGCCGCTCCAGGGGGGAGGCTTGCTGGTGGATGATGCCTACAATGCCAGCAGTCCAGAGGCGGTTCTGGGAGCGCTGGAGGTGCTGCACCTGCTCCCCGGCAGTCGCAAATTGGCGGTACTGGCCGACATGCTGGAACTGGGAGCTGCTTCGGAACAGGCCCACCGTACGGTGGGGGCAGGAGTGGCGGCGCGCGCGCCGGCGGCCCTGGTGACCATTGGGGAGCGGGCACGAGGCCTCGCAGCGGAGGCGTCCGCGGCCGGGTTTCCGGCGGACCGGATCCGGGTGTGTGCCACGCGGGATGAGGGTCTGGCGGCGGTGGAAGCACTGCGGCGACCGGGGGACGTGGTGTTGGTGAAAGGAAGCCGGGGCATGGCGCTCGAAGCGTTGACGGCGGCATTGCGGGGCGAGGAAGAGCGCGGAGTGAGTGGAGAGGAGAGCGAAATGAGTGCCGGCACTCTCGCGTCACTCCCCGGAGAGAAGCGGTGCTGAGTGGCCTTTTCGGTCCGGCTTTGGCGGGCCTGCTGGCGGCCGTTGCCGTTGGATCTTTCCTGATCCCGATGCTCCGTCGCTTGAAGGCGGGTCAGGTCATCAGCCTGGATGCTCCCGAACGACACCGCACCAAAGGGGGCACCCCTACCATGGGCGGCTGGATCATCGTGATCGGGGGGCTGATTCCCGCCTGGCTATACCCCCACCCGGGTGGAGTTGGGGCGTTACTGTTCGCGGTGACCCTGGTGACTGTAACGTTCGCGTTGATCGGCTTCCTGGACGATTTCCTCATCATTCGGCGCGGCAAGAATCTGGGGCTCCGCGCTCGGGAAAAACTGGCTCTCCAGTTCATCGCCGCCATCGCCTTCTCCGGTTGGTGGGCGGTGACGGAGCAGTCGTTCCTGTCGCCTGATGTGGATCGGGAGGCAGGTCCGGCCCGGATCGCGCTGGCGGCCTTTCATGTATTGATCCTTGTGGGTTTATCCAACGCAGTGAATCTCACGGATGGCCTGGACGGGCTGGCCGCCGGGGTCAGCTTGCCGGTGTGGGTTACGCTGGCGCTACTGGCCACGTTCGGTCCGGCGGTCCAGCGGGGCGGAGACTACGGGGTGGCGGCTGCCTGCGCTGCGTTTGCCGGGGCAACGGTGGGTTACCTGTGGTACAATGCCCACCCAGCGCAGGTGTTCATGGGCGATACCGGGTCGCTGGCGATTGGGGGAGGGCTGGCCGCGGCAGCGATCCTGATCCGTGCGGAATGGCTGCTGCTCCTCGCGGCAAGTGTCCATCTGGCGGAGGCGGCATCGGTGACGCTCCAGGTGATCTCCTTCAAGACGACAGGAAAACGCATCTTCCGCATGTCCCCTCTCCACCACCATTTCGAACTGACACAGGTTCCGGAAACCCGGATTGTGGCCCGGTTTTCCATCGTCAGCGCGGCGTGCGGCCTGCTTGCCCTTGCCCTGGCGTTGCGCAACGGATGAACGAGTTTCGCGGCAAACGCATCGCCGTGTTGGGAGCGGCGGCCACCGGGATGGCTGCGGCGCCGGTCTTGGCGCGCCTCGGCGCCGAGGTGTGGGTATTCGATGCGAAACCGGCCGACGCACTGGGGGAGGCGCCGGCACGACTGGCGCCCGTTGCACGGCTCTTTCTCGGGGATCCCGATTACGCACAACTGGAGGAGTGTGACCTGATTGTGCCGAGCCCGGGAGTGCCCTGCGAGGCCCCCGCGCTCCAGGATGCGGTGCGGCGCGGGACGCCCGTCCTCTCCGAGATTGAGATCGCGTACCGGATTGCCCGCGCGCCGTTGGTGGCGGTCACCGGCACCAACGGCAAGACGAGCACGGTGTTTATGATCGCGGAAGTCCTCCGGACGGGAGGGTGCGCGGCCGTGGTGGCGGGGAATGCCCTGGCGCGGGGCCGGCAGGCGCCGCTCATCCAGGCCGCCGAGTCCACTCCCGCGGATGCCTGGATCGTGGCTGAGGTGAGCAGTTTTCAGTTGGAGTGGGTGACGCAGTTTCGCCCTCGGGTCGCGGTCATTACCAACATCACCAGCGACCATTTGAACCGGCATGGTTCGGTGGAAGCCTATGCGGCAGCAAAGGCGCGGCTTCTGGATGCGCAAACAGACGCGGACTGGACCGTCTTGAACCTGGATAATCCGCTTACCCACAGTCTGACGTCGCGCGCCCGCGGGCGCCTGCTCCGGTTCAGCCGGGAACTGCATCCGTTTGCGGGCACGTGGGTGGAGGGCACGGGGGAGGCGCGGCGGCTCTGGGGCCGGCTGCCGGGAGCGGGCAACCACGGGGGGTTGAGCGACCACGGGGGGTTGCCCCTACTTGGTGCGGCCGGACTACGGGTACCAGGCGAGCACACGCTGGAGAACGCGCTGGCGGCGGCGGCGGTCGGACTTGCGGTCGGGATCGAGCCGGCGGCCATCGCGGCCGGGCTGGAGCGCTTTCCCGGCGTCCCGGACCGCCTGGAGTCCCTCGGGTGCGTGCACGGGGTAGAATACGTGAACAACACGATGTGTACGAACGTGGACGCCGCCGTGCGGAGTGTGCAGGCCTACACTCGCCCGGTTGTCTTGATTGCCGGCGGGAAGAACAAAGACCTCGATTTCGAGCCGCTCGGGAGAGAGATCGCGACGCGAGTGAAGGCGCTGATCACCATCGGCGATGACGGGGCCGCCATCGCAGGTGCGGCGCGGCGCCACGGATTTGACCGTATTCGGGCCGCCGGCTCGATGGCCGAGGCGGTGCAGGCGGCGGCGGCCGAGGCCGGCGCGGGGGACGTGGTCCTGCTGGCGCCGGCCTGTGCTAGTTTTGACTGGTACCGCAGCTTCGAGGCGCGCGGGGAAGACTTCCGCCGCCAGGTGGAACGCCTGCGCGAGTCTGCGGAGGGAGTTTGATGACGGCAACCCGCATCCCGATCCGGGGCGCGTCGCGGGCCGGATCGGCGGGAGTAGAGGCGCCGGATACTCCGCGCGAACGGGAGCCACACGACCTGGCGTTCGCCTGTCTCACCGGACTCCTCATCTGTCTGGGCTTCGTGATCGTGCTGGACGCCAGCTTCGTCCACGCCTTCAAAGGTAAGAATTCCGGCTACGATCCACACTACTACTTCTTCCGGCAACTCCTCTGGGCATTCCTGGCTGGGGTGGCGCTCATGGTGTCGGCGCATGTGCCGTACTGGAAGCTGCGCCACCCCCGCATCTGGTTGCTCGGAGCGGGCATCGCGCTCTGCTGCCTCATTCTGGTGCTGATTCCGGGGATCGGACGGGCAGGGATGGGGGCGCGGCGCTGGCTGGGCTTCGGTCCGGTCCGTTTCCAGCCCTCGGAGTTTGCCAAGGTGGCGCTGGTAATCTTCCTGGCGCGGTACTCAGAGCTGGCGCGGGGGCGCATCCGACAACTGGTGCCCGGGTTTGTGGTGCCGGTGGGTGTTGTGTGCCTGCTCGGAGGCCTGATCGCCATTGAGGACCTCGGCACCGCGATCACCGTGGTGGGGACCGGGATTGTGATGCTGCTCATGATGGGGGCGCAGCCGCGACATCTGGGCGGAGTGATCGGAGGAGCGGCGGTGCTGGGAGTGCTGGCGATTCTGGTAGAGGGCTACCGGATGAAGCGCATTGCCGCCTGGGTCTCCCTCATCTTCCACCCGTTGGCCATCCATCAAGGCGATGCCTACCAGCCCTGGCTCGGGCTGGTAGCCCTGGGGTCCGGGGGCGTGTTCGGGCAGGGCATCATGCGGGGCAACACCAAGCATATGTACCTGCCGGCCGGCCATACGGACTACATCTTTGCCACGGTGGGAGAGGAATGCGGTCTGCTCGGGACGCTGGCGATCCTCACGCTGTTCGGCTGTCTCATCATTCGGGGGCTTACCATCGCGCACCGCACGCGCGACTGGTTCGGTTCTCTTCTCGCGGCCGGGCTCACCTGCAGCATCGGCATCCAGACAGTGCTGAACGTGGCGGTGGTGACCTGCCTGATCCCCTGCACCGGGGTGCCGCTGCCGTTCATCAGCTATGGGGGCTCCTCGCTGTTGTTCACGGCGGTCTCGGCCGGATTGATCCTCAGCGTGTCACAATTCCCGGGCGGCGCCCCGAAACAGGCCCGCCCGGCGCCGGAAGGAAATCTGGGTGAGAATACTTCTGACCGGGGGCGGAACCGGCGGGCACGTGTATCCCGCGCTTAGCGTGGCGGAACAACTCGGGCAGGCCGACTTGCTTTTCGTGGGTTCTGCAGACGGTCCGGAGGCGCGGATCATTCCCGCCGCCGGCTATGCCTTTCAGGCCATCCCGACACGAAAGCTGAGCCGGCGCCCCTCATTGCAGGCAGTCGGCGCCGTCGGCGTGTGCGCCTGGGGAGTGGTCCGCGCCCTGCGGCTCGTGGCACAATGGAAGCCGGCTGCCGTGCTCGGCACTGGAGGCTTTGCGTCCGCCGGCGTGATGTTCGCCGCGGAGTTGCTGCGGGTGCCGACCGTCGTCCACGAGGCCAATGCCGTACCGGGCCGCGCCAATCGCCTGCTCGCCCGCTGTGCCACGCGGGTGGCGCTGACGTACGCGGCGACGGCCCGATGGTTTCCTCCGGCGAAGACGTGCGTCACTGGACTGCCGGTGCGCACCCGGATCGGAGAGGCAACGCCGGACGGAGCGCGCCGGGAGTTCCGGCTCGCTCCGGACCGGCTGACCCTGGTAGTGACCGGCGGCAGCGGCGGAGCCCGGACCCTGAACCGGGCCGTGTGCGCTGCGGTGCCGCACCTGGTCGCGCAGTGCGGGGACCGGCTGCAGGTGGTGCTGCAAACCGGTAGGGCGCAGCATGCGGCGGTGTTGGAAGAATATCCGTCCCGCCCGGAGTGGCTGCACGTCACCCCGTATGTGGAGGACATGCCGTCGCTGCTCGCAGCCGCGGACGTGGTGGTGTGCCGGGCCGGCTCTTCGACACTGGCAGAAGTAACGGCGGCCGGGCTGCCGGCGATTCTGGTCCCCTACCCCTACGCCGTCGGCGATCACCAGGCGCACAATGCCCGTGCGGTAACGGAGGCAGGCGCCGCCCTTCTCCTGCCGGACGCAGACTGTACCGGGGAGCGGCTGGCGGCGACTCTGGCGCACCTGCTGGAAGACGCCGGGAGGTTAGACGACATGCGCCGGGCCAGTCGCGCGCTGGCCCGGCCCGGCGCCGCCGCAGCGGTGGCGGCCCTGCTGCAGGAGATCGCCCGTGTCTGAGAAGTACCATCTGGTCGGTATCGGTGGTGCGGGCATGAGCGGGCTGGCCCGCCTCTTGCTGGCGGACGGCTGCGTCGTCTCCGGCTCGGACGTCCGCGAGAGCGCGACGGTGGCGGCTCTGCGCACGCTCGGCGCCCGCGTGGCGATCGGGCATCGGGCTGAGAACGTCGGCGATGCCGCCCGGGTGGTCTACACCGATGCGGCGGCGGACGACAACCCGGAACTGGGAGAAGCGCGGCGGCGCGGCGCCGTCGTCTGGCGGCGCGCCGAACTCCTGGCCCGGGTGATGGAAGGACGGGTCGGAGTCGCAATTGACGGAACTCACGGCAAGACCACCACCACCGGCAGGGCCGCGTCGGTGTTCCTGGCCGCCGACCTGGACCCGCGGGTGCTGATTGGTGGGGACTGGTCGGGCATCGGGGGGAACGCCTGGGCGGGTCAGGGGACCTGGTTTCTGGCAGAGGCGTGCGAGGCATTCCATTCCTTTCTGTCGCTGCGCCCGGACGTGGCCGTGATCACCAACATCGAAGCGGATCACCTTGATTGTCACGGCTCCCTCGAGGGAGTGGTAGAGGCGTTCCGTGCCTTCCTGCAGCGGCTCTCCCCGAACGGATGGGCGGTGGGTTGCGGCGATGACCCACGGGTGGCCGATTTGCTGCGCGCGATTCCGCAGCGCAGCGTCACCTATGCGATCGACAGCGACAGCGACTACCGCGCGGACGAGCTGCGCCTGGACGGGCTTCGCCCCAGCTTTGCGGTGATTCGTTCCCGGCAGCGGCTCGGCACCCTGGAACTGGGCGTTCCGGGCCGTCACAACGTGTTGAACGCGCTGGCGGTGACGGCGTTGTCCCTGGAGGCAGGCGTCGAGTTCGCCGCCGTGCAGCGCGGACTGGCGGCATTCGGCGGCGTCGAGCGCCGGTTTGAGCGCCTGGGGGAGGGACGGGGGGTGCTGGTGATGGACGACTACGCACATCACCCGACCGAAGTGGCCGCCACCCTTGCCGGGACGCGCCGGGCGCTGGCCCGTCCCCTCACCGTGGTGTTTCAACCCCACCTCTTTAGCCGCACCGAACTCCTGCAGCGGGAATTCGGACAGAGTTTTCGGGACGCAGATCGGGTGTACGTGACTCCGATCTACCCGGCGCGCGAAGCTCCCATTCCCGGTATCACCGGCGAAACGATCGTGCGCCGTATCCGCGAACTGGATCCGGACCGTCACGTCGCTTACGCACCGGACCGGGACGCCCTGCTGCAGGCGCTACTGGAGACCAGCAGGCCCGGAGACGTGGTCATGACGATGGGCGCGGGGGACATTCGCGCGCTCGGTGTGGAGCTGGTACATCGGCTGCGCAGGATGCAAGAAGGATGAAGGAAGAAGGATGAAGGGAGGCAACCCGGAAGAAGGCGGAAGAGAGCGGGAAGAGGGAGGCGAAGCACTCGTTTCCCGCGCCGCGCCACTCACGCCTCAGCCGATGTCACGAATCCGCGTGGCCGTGCTCATGGGCGGCCGATCTGCCGAGCGAGACGTGTCGCTCTCTACCGGCCGCCAGGTGTTGAGTGCTCTGGATCCCACTCGCTACGACGCGTTTCCTGTGGACCCCGCCGGCCTTCACCTGCCCACACTCCGGGCGCCGGACCTCCCCGGGAACGCTGGCGTCCTGCCGGCCTCCCAAGAGGAGCGGAGCGAGCCGGACCTCCCCGGGAGCGCCGGCGTCCCGCCGGCATCCCCAGAGCCACGCAACCTGCCGGTGGCGACCGGTTTTCCGCTGGACTTCGGGCAGCGTCCGGACGTGGCGCTCATCTGCTTACACGGCCGTTATGGTGAAGATGGTACGATTCAGGGGATGCTGGAACTGCTCGGGATCCCCTATACCGGATCGGGGGTGCTGGCGAGCGCTCTGGCGATGGACAAGGTGATGACCAAGCGCTTTCTGGTGTCGGAGGGGATCCCGGTGCCGGCGGGGGTAGTGGTACGGCACCGCCGGGAAATCGGGCCCCTGGCCGCGGCGGTGCGGGACGGCGCCTCCCCGCTCACGTGCCCGCTCATCGTGAAACCGAATCGGCAGGGCTCGACCATCGGCGTCACCATTGTGAGGACTCCACAGGGTCTGGCGGCCGCAGTAGAGACAGCGCTCGAGTTCGACGGTGAGGCGCTGGTGGAGCGGTTCATCACCGGCATTGAGATCACAGCGCCCATCCTGGGCAATGACGACCCGATTTGCCTCCCTCTGGTCGAGATCGTGCCCTCCAGTGGTTTTTACGACTACGAGGCCAAATACACCCCGGGGGCGACGGACGAAATTGTGCCGGCGCGGCTGCCGGAAGTCGTAGCCGCCGCTGCCCGGGAGTTTGCCGTCCGCGCGCACGTCTCACTGGGCTGCCGGGGATTTTCGCGCACGGATATGCTGGTAGAAGGGGACCAGATCTGGGTTCTGGAGGTAAATACTATACCGGGAATGACGCCGACCAGCCTGCTGCCCCGTTCGGCGGCGGCGGCCGGAATTTCGTTCCCGGAACTCCTGGATCGCATGATCGCCCTGGCTCTGGAGGGGAATCCGCATGGATCGTCCGTCGCCGTCGCCTGACGCGCGCAAGACGAGGCTGGCGTACCGAGACCGCAATCGGCGCCGGCCGGAAGGCGTGAATCGCGTGCGGCTGCTGCTGATGGTGCTGCTGATGGGTCAGTGCCTGCGTGTGGCGTTTGCCTCTCCGCGACTCGCGCTGCGAGAGATGACAATCGTCGGCAGCCGCCGGATCACCCCGGAGCAGGTGTATCGAGACGGGGGATTGCACCTCGGGCAAAACATCTTCAGCATCAATGTTACGCGCGTGGCTGACCGTCTCACGGGCATCCCACTCGTGAGGAATGCCACCGTCACGCGCGAACTGCCGGGTCGTCTCATCGTAGAGATCGAGGAGCGTGTCGCCTCGTTCACCATCCAGGCGGTGGAGACGCGGCAACTGTACTACGCAGACCCTTCCGGACTGGTGTTCGAAGCCGCGAGCGAGCCGCTCCCGTCGCGCCCGACAGTATTGGTCGCCTCTCGCGACATCCCCGCGCCCGGAGGCTTGTTGCGCCCGGATATCACCGAACTGGTTCACGAGTGTGCCAGGTTGGGCCAGGAAGAGGGCCTGGACGTTCAACGTGTCCGCATTGACGAAGCCGGGGAACTATGGTTAAATGTCGGGACTCCTTCATTCCAGAGCACACCCACGTCGTCCAATCGGCAACGGCCACTCAACGTGCGGCTGGGACGGCCGAGTGAACTGGCTGAGAAGTTCCGTGATGTCCGCTTGACGTTTGCCGTGTGCTCCGCGGATCTGGCGCGGGCTGCCTATCTGAACGTCATGTGCAAGGGGCGCCCGGCGTTCCTGCCCGTCCACTTGAAGGCAGAGGAGGAGTGAGGATGCCGCTCCACGGTGAGGGGTTTCGCCCTCCGATTGCGCCGCGCCGCGGCCAATCGGAGCGCTGAGGCGGAGTGCCCAGACATGTCCATCAGTGCCGCCGATCCGGCTCTCGAACCCCAGGCGCCGGATGCGTTTGCGCCTGTGGCGCAGCCCGCCGCGCGCTCGGCCGAATCTGTGTGGGTTTGGCAGGTCACTGCGCTCAGTCTCGCATTGGGGGTGATGTTGGCACTAGCGATGCGCACTACGGCGCGGCTAAAGAAGGCCGGCATTCCTTCTTCTCGGCTCGGAGTTTCCGCCGCCGTGCTCAGCGCCTATCGCGAGCAGAACGACCGGCAGGGGGACGAAATCGCGCGACTGCGGGATCAGGCGCAGCAGTTTCGGGAAAGTTTCAATTCCACCAGCAAGTCGCAGGACATGTTGAAACAACAACTGGACGAATTGCGCGGGCTGGCGGGGATGACCTCGGTCTATGGACCGGGGCTGCGGATCTCTTTGAAGGACAGCACCGAAACCCAACTTCGGGTACCCGGGCTGCCCCCCGAGGAGTATGAGAACTTCAACGTCCACGACCAGGATATCAACGGTCTGATCAACGAACTAAAAGCCGCCGGGGCTGAGGCAATCGCCATTTCCGGCGCGGATGGTCGCAACTTGCAGCGGGTGGTGGTCACAACAACCGCGCGCTGCGTCGGGCCGAACACGATTGTGAACGGCGTGCAGCTTTCGGCGCCCTATACCATCCTGGCGATCGGTAACCAGAAGGAACTCCGGGCAGCGCTGGAAATGCCAAACGGTTTTGTCGAAACGCGTGGTCTGGACCTCTTGAAGATGATCCAGATTGAGGAGGCGGACCGCGTTGTCCTCCCCGAGTATTCCGGCAGTTTCACCCTCCGTTACGCCCGGCCAACGGCTCCGAACCCATAGGGTTTGGTGGCCGATCCTGGGCTTCCTCGCGGGCTTCGCCGTCACTTTCTGGTGCTTCCAGGGCGGCGTTCCCGTCTCCATTGCTCAGTACCAGTCGCTGGCGCTGCTGGCGGGGCTGGACTCCGTTTTTGGCGGCATTCGCGCGGGGGTGGAGCGACGCTTCCGCAGCGATGTATTCCGCAGCGGGTTTCTGGTCAACATGATTCTGGCGGTCGCGCTCGTGTACCTCGGTGAAGTCATCGGGGTAGACGGGATCTGGCTGGCGGCAGTTGTGACCCTCGGAGGGCGGATTTTCGTCAACCTGTCCGTCATCCGGCGTCATTACCTGGAGAAACCTCCCACCCGTGCCGCGAAGTGAGCTGGTGGTTGCCCTGGACATCGGCACGACGAAGGTCTGCACGCTGGTCGGGGAGGTGTCCGGCGACGACCAAGTCGCGATCCTCGGTGTAGGCATGGCGCGTTCCACCGGGATGCGCAAGGGCGTGGTTGTGGACATCGCCGCCACCGCGGCTGCCATTCGCGAGTCGGTTGCGGAAGCCGAACGGAACGCCCGTGCAGACATTGGCACCGTCTATGTGGGCATTACTGGGGCGCACATTACCTCACAAACAGGGCTTGGTGTGGTGCAGATCAACCACGAGGTCCAGGAAGAGGATGTGCAGCAGGCTCTGCACAATGCCCGCCAGGTTGTGCTCCCTCCGGATCGGGAGATTGTCCATAACATCCCGCGCCAGTTCATCGTGGATGGCCAGGAAGGTGTCCGGCACCCGGTGGGAATGTCTGCGGTGCGGCTGGAAGCCCAGACCCACATCGTGACCGCGGGCAGCAGTTTTGTCGCGAACGTGGTGAAATGCGTACAACGCGCCCGGCTGGAGATTGAAGAACTGGTGGTGGAACCCTACGCGACCGGCCTAGCGATCCTCACCGATGCGGAACGGCAACTGGGAGTCGCGCTGGCGGACATCGGTGGGGGCACTACCGATGTGGCGCTGTTTGTGGATGGCGCCGTGACCCACACTACGGTCATCCCCATCGGAGGCAATCATGTAACCAACGACCTGGCGCTGCTGCTCCGGCTGGCGCCGGAGGATGCGGAGCGGATCAAATTGGCGCACGGGGCTGCGCGCAAGGCCGACATCCAGGCGGACGAGTACGTGGAAATCCGGATGATCGGTGAAAGTGAGCCGCGCGAAGTCCCACGGGGACTCCTTACAGAGATCAGCGAGCCCCGGATGGAAGAGCTGTTCCAGTTGGTAGGGGCGCACCTCGCGCAGGCGGCTCGGGACGGCGTGCATGTCTCCAGTTGTGTGCTCAGTGGGGGCGGGTCGCAGTTGTCCGGAAGCACTGAACTGGCACAGCAGACGCTGCACCTGCCCGTGCGCTCCGGCCGGCCGCGTGAGGTGATTGATCCGGGCCGTTTGGTGGACAGCCCGATCTACGCGACCGCCGTGGGGATGCTGCACTACGCGGCACAGCGCCTGAGTAGCCGCCGCCGGGTGCGCGAGCCCCGGTCCATCACCGCAGCGGCGTTTCGATTGTTGTTTGGCTGGTTACCGAAGCCGCGCCCGCGGCGTTAGCAGCCTTCGCGGCGTCGGTCTCGTCCTCATAACAGGAGCGCCAGAGTGGGTCTCCGGTGCAGCCGAGGTGTCCCAGCGCACCGGGCAATTCGCGCAGCCGGGCGATCCGCCGATTCATCTCTGCGGTTACCAGCACCGGATCGGTGCCGCAGAGATCCAGTCCCTCAAAATGTTGCCCGCCGGCGAAATAGGCGCCGCCTCCAACCAGTAGGGGCGTCGGTTGTTCCCCCCGCCAGCGGCGCAGGCGTTCAGCGGTCCGGCGCAGGCTTTCCTCGTGTTCGCGCTTGGTGATGCACAGCACGACGGCGTCGGGCGCGCGCTGGCGCATCGCCTGGACCAGGTGCTCCGCTGACAGGTGTGTGTCCAGAAACCAGGTGCGCCACCCCCCCGCAGCCAGAAAGTCGGCGGCCATGCGCCCGCCGACCGTATGTAACTCCCCCTCTACACACGCCACCAGAGCGGTGGGGGCGGTGGGAAGTAGCATGGGAGAAATCGCGCTGGAGAGGCGGTGCAGCATCCGGACCACAATGCTGGTCACAGCGTGCTCGTAGGCAATCGAGACGCTTCCCGCCTCCCAAAGTTCGCCCACGTGAACTAGCGTAGGGGCCAGCACGTGCAGGTAGAGATCCTGCCAGCGGGCGCCCTCCCTCACTCCTTCATCCAGGACCTGCGCAGACCGCTCCTGGTCCAGGTCCAGGGCCGCGTCCATGAATTGGGCTGCGATCTGTCCGAGGGTCGGTCCCTCGGGATCGAAGTGGGTGCTGTGTGCCGCTACTGCTTCTTCACAGCATGGTTCCGCCGCTTGATCCCCACAGATCAGGCGGTAGATCACCTGTCTCCCGTCGCGCCGGCAGCTAACCAGCCCGCGGCTGCGCAGCCTGCCCAGATGGTTGGAAACATTCGGCTGACTGAGCCCTGTGCTCTCTACCAGTTCTGTAACGCTGCGCTCGCCCGTCGCTAGTTCGCCCAGGATAGCGGTGCAGCCAATCCCCGCCGCACCCATTCCCGCTCTGCTGCTTTCCGTACGCACGAACCAAGTCCTCCCCATTTTCACGGGAAAAGTATACGTTGTGGAAACGTGGATGTGACACGTGGATGTGACACGGTGGATGCGGCGCCTGGGCGGTGTCTCGCAGTGGCCCCCCTGCGGAGAGCCCCTCGGCATGCCTGGTGAGTGCGATTACCACACGTCGTCGTGGGCTGCGGAAAAACATCACAAGACATAAAACCCAAAAAGTTGGGGCCCGCGGTGATATGTCGTGATATGTTATGTGTGATGCTTCCGCGGTCCGGAAGGCATACCGGGACCGTGAGCCGCGGAGCGAGGAGATTTTCGAGATGATGTCGTCAGAGAGCAAGATTCGCCCTTCCCAGGCTCGCAGTACCCCTGCGGCGGCTTCCCCGACTATCGGTTCGGCCTACGTTGCCTCCGGCGAACGTCTGTCCGCCCGCCAGGAAGTGGAATTGATCAGGAGGGTGCAGGAGGGAGATGAGAGCGCGAGGGAAAGAGTCTTCCGCGCGAACATCCCACTCGTGGTCTCCATCGCGCGCCGGTACACCAGTCAGCATCTTGAATCCGAGGATCTGGTGCAGGAGGGGATGATTGGACTCTGCACTGCGATCGAGCGGTTCGACCCGTCCCGCGGGTTCCGTTTCAGCACGTATGCCACGTACTGGATCCGGCAGCGAATTCTCCGCGCGCTCGATCAGAACAGCCGCCTGATTCACGTCCCGGTAGATGTCGGGTATGCGGCGCGGCACGCGGCCGTGAAGCGCGAGGAACTGGAACGGCAGTTGGGCCGGGAGCCTACCCTGGCGGAACTGGCCCCGCACTGTGGTGTGACCGAGACCCGGCTGGAGGCGATTCTCGCCTGTCTGGAAGACCCGGTCTCGATTGAGGGCCGCCCCGGCGAAGAAGGGGAAGGCGGAGTGCTCAACATCCCGGACACCGACGCGGTAGACCCGGTCCAGGCGCTGTTTGCTTCGGAAACAGAGCGCCAGGCACAGCGCCTGCTTGCCACACTTTCGGCTCGCGATCGGTTGGTGATCGAGAATCGCTACGGGATCAACGGGCAAACTCTCTCGCTGCAGGATCTGGCCGAACGGCTGCGCATCACGCGAGAAGGGGTGCGACAGATCCAGCGCCGGGCCCTCCAAAAACTGCAACGCGCCATGCAGCAAATGGAGTTGCAGTCCGCGTAAATGCGGAGCAGTGAACGGAGAGGATGCAGACTCCCAGATTGGACTTGCGGGGCTGCTCTGACGGAGCAGCCCCGCAAGCGCCGGCTGACTTTTCCCGCTGCTCAATCAGGCTTGTAGCCGCGCCAGAGCCAGCGGAGGGAGTCCGGGAGGATCGCCTGGCCGTGCCGGCCGCTGTGGAAGCCTTTCCCGTAGACCAGCTTGTAGTCATAGCCCGCAAACGCGAGAGACTTCGCGAGGGAGAGGTTGGCCAGCGGCCAGTTTCCGTTGGCGTTGTCGAGATCGTTTTCACCATCCTGCAGAAAGACGCGGATCGGCTTGCGGGGCGTCTTGCGGATCATCGCTTCGTAGTTATGCCCGCCTTCGCGGACGGTCTTGCCGCTGGCGATGTTGGTGAAGCTCCCGACCCAGGAGAGCACCTTGCTGAATTCGCCCGGGCGCTCCCAGGCGGCAGTGAAAGCGCAGATGCCTCCGCTGCTGGCGCCGGAAATGGCCCGGCTGGCGGCATCGTGTCGCAAGGGCGTGGTCTTTTCCACCTCGGGGAGGATCTCTTCCAGTAAGAAGCGGACATACTGATCGGACAGGGTGTCATACTCGAAGCTACGGTTTGAGCGCCCGCCTTCGAACGCGCCCGGGTTGATGAACACGCCCACGGTGACCGGCATTTCCCCTGCCGCGATCAGGTTGTCAAAAACGGTGGGGACGTAGTTGCGCGGGCCCCCGCCATCCTGGAAGACCATCACGCAGGCGGGATGCTCCCGCCGGTACTGGGCCGGCACGTACACCCACCAATCTCGCGCCGTGCCGGCGAAGAGCTGGCTTTGCCACCGGGGCATCTGGCGGACAGTTCCCTTCGGCACCCCCGCCTTTTCGCGGCTGTCCGGGTGGGTCCGATAGACCTCGA
This sequence comes from Actinomycetota bacterium, assembly GCA_005805375.1. GTDB lineage: Bacteria > Armatimonadota > SYMT01 > SYMT01 > SYMT01 > SYMT01. Next base: position 11,432 of record SYMT01000333.1, on the reverse strand, counting down.
GTTGCCCGGCGGCCAGCGCGCGGTCACCCACCTGATAGCGCCAGCGCATCGCATCACCGTCTTCCAGCCAGGCGACCCCGGCGTACACCGGTGTCTCCCCCACGCGCTTCAGCGGCAGCACCCAACGTCCGTCGTCGGACACCACGCGTGGGGCGGCGGACCCGTCGGGCATTTCGATGGCCCACGCCGTCGTGGTTTCCTCGACGCGGGGATTGGCGCCCCGCGCCAGGGCTTCCCGGCCGAAGGTCTTGCGGATTTCTTCGGCCAGCCCTTCGGCCACGGCTCCGGTGGGCGCGGAGGCGAGCGCCGCAGCGAGCTTTGCCGGAGAGAGGCCCGTTGGTGAGTTCTGGAAGGCCCGCGCCGGGGCGAAGAGAGCCAGCGTGAGGCCGGCGAAGAGCAGTACAGCACGTGGTTTCATCGGGATTGCCTTTTGGTCTATCGGATGGAGGGCATCCGCCGCACCCGCGACGGGGACCCAGGGGTGGCCGGTGCGGCGCCGGCGTTCCCCGCCGGGCGCCGCGCACAAGCCGGGCGGCAGAGGATGCCGGTGGGCGGTCGGCTGCGCAGCGCGATACCGACACCTGCCGGGCAGCAGTTGTCCCTGGGCTATCGGAACTCCTTGCCCCATCGGCAACAAACGGGCCGGATTCGAGGAGGGGCAGCCCGCTCCGGAGGCGAAAGCCCCGGGGGGGGATGTGCATGGAAGACGAAGAGTGGCTCCGGCTGGGTGTGGCCGCCGCGCTGGCTCGGGAGTACGCGGCCGATCAGCGGCAGTTTCTGGAACATGTCGCGGGCCTGCTTGAGGGGGCGCTGCCGGGACATGCACGGATCACCCGGCGAGGGTTGCCGCCCTTCACCCGCAGGGTGGTGCGAGAGATATCCGTGACCCTGGGCGATCATGCGTACGAGCTCTCTGCCTCCGGTGCCGGTCCTCTGCTGGCCCGCCGGGTGCTTACGAAGCGGGGGATCGTCCTGAGCACCCAGGACATGCTCGTGCCCGCCTGGATCACCGAACTCTGTGGACGCCTGGAAGAACTCGCCCGCCACAATCAGGCAGCCGCAGAAGCCCTCCGCCGGCTTGTGTAAAGCACTGAAGAAGGAAGACAGAGCATGTTGGACCGCCCCGGCCCTGATGTAGAGATTCCGGAACGTGCGCGGCATCGCCTGGAAGGCATGCGCAGTACCCCCGGCGAGACCCCGGCTTTCTTTACGAGCGATCTCTCCGTCAACGAATACTATCTGCTGGAACAGTCCGGGTTCGAGCCGCTCGGATTTGTGATGGGGTCATCGTTCTACCACATCGGGATCCAGTGGACGATCGCACCCTTCCAGAACTATGAACTGGATGTGCTCACCCAGGCACTCTACCACGCGCGGGAGAACGCCATGGCGCGTATGGAGGAGGAAGCTGCTCTGCTCGGCGCAGACGGCGTCGTCGGGGTGCGCCTGGAGGTCGGGCAGCACCTGTGGGGTCTCGGCATGGCGGAATTCACGGCGATGGGCACCGCCGTGCGTTCGATGCAGACAGAGCGAAACTATCGCAAACCGAATGGGCGTCCCTTCACCTCCGACCTGACGGGTCAGGAGTTCTGGACACTGCTCCGCACCCGATGCCGGCCGGTGGAACTGGCGATGGGCAACTGCGTGTATCATGTAGCGCGCCGGGGGTTTCGGCAGGCGGCGACGATGTTCGGCCGGAACGTGGAACTGCCGAATTACACTCAGGCTCTTTACTCGGCCCGGGAACTGGCGCTTGAGCGTCTACAAACCGAAGCCGAGCGGGTCAAAGCCAACGGCATCGTGGGGGTGGACGTATCGCAATCCAATTTCGGCTGGGGCTCCCACGTCATTGAGTTCTTCGCGATCGGCACTGCCGTCATCCGCGAGGGCCATGCCCCTCCGGCGCCTGATCCGAGCTTCACGCTGATGCTGAACGACCCGCCGCGCCGTCCCCCGACGCCGATGCGCTCTCCGGTGCAGTCTTCGGGCTCTGCAGACGCGGGACACGCCGGGTAGCTGTTCGCGCGATGCGTTTTGATGGAACCAGGAAACCATCCACCGGGTCCCAGGAGTAGGAATCCGACGGCGCATTCGTGAATGATAGGGGTGGCGGGTCGTCCATCGCCCCAGGGTGATCCGGCAACAGGAGGAGCGGCCTTGAAAAAAGTGAGCAAGATCGGAGCGTGGCTGGCGATGGCCGGCATTCTCCTCGGAATAGCAGTCACGGTCGGTGCGCAGAACGAGGATCGCGATCCCGCCGCAGCGCTGGAGCGCGAGTTCGGTGTGCTGGACGACAATACCCGCGAGGGCCGTCGCTTCAATTCGCAGATGGATCGGGTGGTGCAGCAGATGGTGGACGCGGTCAACCGGACCAACCGCGGGAGCCGCTTCCAGTTGAAGAGCGCGAAGATTCTCGGAGGCAGGGTCGAGAAGAACGACAAGGTGGTCAACGCCTTCGCGCTTCCCGATGGCCGCATCTACGTCACGCTGGGGCTACTGCGGGTCCTGGAAGACAGCGATCACGCGGACGACGAGCTCGCCTTTGTCGTCGGGCATGAGATCACCCATGTGGTGGAGAAGCATGCCATGTCACAGCAGAAACGATCGCTGCCGGCTGGGATCGCCGCGGTGTTGCTGGGCGCACTGACCAAGAACAAGACGGTGGGGACGGTGGCCTCAGCGGGTGCAGCCGCCTATTCGGCCAAGTTCAGCCGCCAGGATGAGTACCGCGCGGATCGAGGCGGACTGCTCGCGATGGATCAGGCGCGCTTCGATTTGGACGCCGCGGTGCAGATGTTGCGGCGACTGGAGTCCAAGGGCGAAGCGGACAATCGCCTTGCGAACGGCATCTTCGGATCGCACCCACTGACGGCGAATCGGGTCGAGAAGATCCAGCAGATGGTGCGGGACATCCGGGCGGGTCGCCCGATCAACGCCACGCGCTCCTGACGCGAGTTCCGTCACAATCAGCACCAGGAAGAACGACCTCGGAATGGCACGGCGCATCCCCGTTCTGCTCGGCAATGTGGACCCGGACTTCCTGGCGGAAGTCCGGGCCCTTTCCGCTGCGCTTGATCCGATTACCCCGGAAGAATTGCAGGCCCGGCCTGAACGTATTGCGGAGATTGAGATCGCCTATGGCGGCCTGGGACGGGATCGCTTTGCCGAGGCTGTCGGCCTCAAGTGGTACCAGACCTGGGGTGCGGGCGTGAACGGCCTCATCACGCCCGAGATCCGGGAGCGAGATCTCATCATCACCAACGCCAGCGGCATTCACGCCGAGCCGATCACCGAGCACATGTTCGGGATGTTGTTGATGGTCACCCGGCGTCTGGCCGAGGCGTGGGATCAACAGAAGAGCCGGCGCTGGCGTGGATACGACTTCGGCGCGCGCGTAGATCTCCTGGCGGGAAAGACGCTCGGCGTGCTCGGCGTGGGGGCCATCGGCGGTCATAGCGCGCAGGTGGGACGTGGTTTCGCGATGCGCGTTTTGGGGCTCCGGCGCACGGGAGAGCCGCATCCCTCCGTGAACGAGATGTACCGTCCCGATCAGCGACTGGAGTTCTTCCGTCAGTGTGACGTCGTGATGAACTCCCTCCCGCTCACTCCCAACACGCAGCACTTCATGGATTGGGACGAGTTCGCGGCGCTACCGGACGGGGCGATCGTCATCAACACGGGTCGTGGTGCCACCATCAACACCGATGCACTCCTGTCCTCCCTCCGGGAAGGGCGTCTGGGCGCCGCCTTGCTGGATGTGACTGATCCCGAGCCGCTCCCGCCCGATCATCCGCTCTGGACGATGGAATGCGTGTACATCACCCCGCATTACAGCGGCAGCCACCCCGGCTACCAACCGCGCGCCCGGCGTATCTTTCTCGAAAACCTGCGACGTTACCTGGACGGGGAGCCGTTACACAACGTGGTAGACAAGCGCGAGGGCTATTGAGTCTCCGAATGTGGTGTCTGGCCCGCCGGATGGTACCGGTTGCGGTGAGTGTGCTCCTCGGCGCCCTGGGGGCGCTGAGCGTCCGTGCGCAGGTCTCCCCCCCGGTGGAGATCCCCATTCGTCTCGACCAGGTGCGCGGGCCCTTCCGGGCGGAGCGGATCGCCAATGCTTCCGTGGATGCGCTCCATGGGCAGCACGGATCGGAACTCGGCGAGGCCGCGCTCTCCTGGATGCGTGTTTCGCAGGCGGTCGGGTTCGTGCGCTGCTCCACCTGGTTGGGTGAAGGTTCCCTCCAGCGGCGACCGGAGTGGTTGACGGGCACGCTGTTTTTTCAGCCACCCGCACCGCTGCCTGCCGGGGCGCCGACCGCTGCAAATCGCTGGGAAGGCATGGAGCGGGTGCTGGACGGGTTGGTGCTGTCCGGCGTTCGTCCCTTCATCTCCTGCGGCGGGCTACCGGAGGCGTTCCTGGAGGGCACTCCCCGCCGGAACGACGCCGGTGCGGCGGTCAATGCGCCGCAGGACTACAAGCGCTACCAGGAGTTCATGACGCAGATGTTCCGCCGGCTCCTCCGGGTGTACGGCGAGGATGAGGTGCGCTCCTGGCGCTTCGAGGTGTGGAGCCAGCCGGACCATGAGGGATCCTGGGCCGGCGGCAGGGCGGCTCCGTTCGAGGGCGAGCCCGGCCCGGGACAGGTCGAGCGGTTCCTGCGGCTCTATGACCACTTTGCCGCCGCCGCCGATGCAGTGGATCCACAGATTCCCATCGGCGGCCCCGGCATTGCGGGCGATCCGCGCTTCCTGCGGCGCTTCCTGGAGCACTGCGCCCGCGGTACCAATTTTGCGACCGGGAAGACAGGCGCCCGGATTCAGTTCGTGTCCTGGCACGCTTTCGGGAGCGTGGAACAGATTCTCCGGCGGAATGAGGAGTTTCGTGCGATTGCGGAAGCCGCACTGCCGGGGCGCAAAGACCTGGAGTTTGTCGCCAGTGACACCATCTCGGGTGGTGGTGCGGGGGATGCGCCCAATCAGGTAGGGGAAGCCTCGCGGCTGGCCGCGCTCCTGGATGGGACTTTGCGTTCTCCACGCGGTGCCGATCTGATCTTTCGCCGGGGCGATCTGGCGGCGGACCACTTCGAGGGGGAGCGACCGCTGGTGGTGCGGGTGGGGCGCAATACGGTCCCCACACCCGCGTTCCGGCTATTCCAGTTGCTGACCCGGATGGGGCCGGTGCGAGTGGCGGCGGAACCGGGTGGTGACGGCGTGGGCGCGGTGGTTGCGCGCACCAGCCCGCGGCTCCCCGGCACGTCGATGCAGGCGCTCCTGTACCGGCGGCGGGGGGCGGACAAGGCCGATCTTCCGGTGCGACTGCGGGTTAGCGGGTTTCCGGCCCGCGTCGTGAGTCTGCCGCTGCGGGTGTACCAGATTGATGCCTCGCACCTGGCGCCCTACGAAGCGTGGGTGGCGGAAGGGAAACCGCGACCGGCGCCGGACGCACTGGGGGCGAAGTTGGCGGGGACGGTCCCGCTGCCCTTCTTGCGTGAGGAACCGCTCATCCGGGTGGAGGGGGGTGCGGCTACGGTGGACGTGGTCCTCCCGCCCGGGGGCGTAACTCTGGTGATCCTGGGGGCGGAACCCCAGCCGGCCAAGGTAGAGAGTGAGCGCCGTCGTCGGCTGGAAAAGGCGGAGGAGGCCTTCTCGGGCGCACTCGATCTCCAGCAGCGACGGAGTTTTCCGCCGGCTGTGGATGCACTGCGAAAGGTCCAGAAGGACTTTGCCGATACGGCCTGGGCGGAAGCCGCACTGCAGAATCTCGTGCTGCTCTACGAGCTCGACTTGAAATCGCCGGAACAGGCGGATGCGATCCGCCGTGAGTTGCTGTCGCTGCCGCTGGATCCGATCACGCGCACGCGGGTGCTGGAACGACTGCGCGTGGACGCAGTCCGAAAAGCGGATTCTCGGCGCATCCGGGAGTTGACCGCTACAATTCAGGCAATCGAGGCACGGTTGACGGCGCTCCGCCGTTGGGACCTGCGCCGCTACGAGGGTGATAGTGCCGCTGCGGCGGCGGATGGAGAGAACCCGCGGACCGCTCGGATCGTCAAATAGGTAGGACTGAGAGGCAGAGTTTGCGGCTTCTCGCGATTGGGGACATCGTGGGTCGGCCGGGCCGGCGTGCTTTTGTGCGCCTGGGACGGCAGTTGATACGGACGCATGCCGTAGATTTCGTGGTGGTGAACTGCGAGAACTCCGCCGGGGGGTTCGGTGTGACGCCGGAAACCGCCGAGGAATTGCTGGACGCGGGCGCGGGTTGTCTGACCAGCGGGAATCACATCTGGAAGCAGCGGACGGTGTACGAGTACATCCAGCACGAGCCACGCCTGCTCCGGCCGGCGAACTTTCCGGAAGGGGCGCCGGGGCGGGGCTGGGGGGTGTTTCCGTCGCCCGCGGGTCTGGTCGCGGTGATGAATCTGATGGGGCTCGCGGGAATGGAGCCGCTGGAGTGTCCGTTTCGCACGTTTGACGCGCTCTACGAAGAGGCGCGCCAGGCGGCTTCCGTGGTGGTGGTGGATTTTCACGCGGAAAGCACTTCGGAAAAGGCGGCTCTGGGTTACTATCTCGATGGGAGGGCGAGTCTAATGTTTGGGACCCACACGCACGTGCAGACCGCCGATGAGCGCGTGCTGCCGAAGGGAACGGGGTTCATTACCGACATTGGGATGACCGGCCCGGAGGAGAGCGTGATCGGTGTCGAGAAAGAAACAGTAATCGCAAAATTTCTGTCCCGGATGCCCGCCCGCTTTGAGGTGCCGGAAGGCCCAACGTTGTTGTGCGGGGTGCTTGCAGAAATCAATCCGGAGACTGGACGGGCGGTCTGGCTGCGGCGCATTCGGGAGCGGGTGGAATAGGACCCTTTCCCGGAAGAGGTTTCGTGGGGAAGCGGAATAGAAGGGGAGCAAAGAGCACGGACATGAAACGAAGAACCTGGCCACTGCGCCTGGGCGGAGCCCTGGTGGTGGGATTGGGGTGCCTGGTTTTGGGAGCTCCGTCTGCCAATTCGCAGAAGCCGGCTGGCGGGAATCTGGACCGGTACGGCGGCGCCGCCGCCAAGGTGGAAGGGATTCTGCTGGGCGGGTGGGGCAGCGGGATGGCGCGGGAGGACCGGGAGTTCCGCACCACTGGGGATGGATCCATCCGGGTGGAGACGGACGGCTACTATTCCGGGGCGCGCGTTCAGTACCTGCAGGCCAAAGATCTGACGGCACAGAAGGCCGATGCTTTCGGGCTCATCGAGTTGACGATGCGGTTTAAACCCGGGGTAATCCGCCAGCGGCGGCAGCAGCAGTTACAGCAGGGTGGCGCCGGTGGTCTGGGCGGCGGCCCGGGCGGCATCGGCGGTGCTGCTGGCGGCATCGGCGGCCTGGGTGGCTTTGGTGGAGGGGGGCCGGGCGGGATCCGGTCCGGTTCGGGCCTGGAAGGTGGAGCGTCGGCGGGAGCCGGATTTGGGTCCGGTCCGGGCTCCGGCTTCGGCGGGATCGGCGGAAACTCCGGGTTTGCCGGTGCGGGGGGGCCCGGTGGCGCGATGGGTGACCCCGGCGGGTTCGGCCCCGGTGGCGGGTTCGGCGGCGGTGTTGGTTCCGCCCAGACGATTTCTCCCGACACACGCCGCCTCAAGGTGATGCTGGTCTGCCAGGAAGGGACTTTCGTCGCGAGCAACTTCCCGCTGGTGCTTCAGCCTTCGAGTGAAGAAGGCTGGTTCGTGGTCGGTGTGCCGTTTGTCGCCTTCAAGGGGTTGGAGAAGGCCCGGAGCGCCCACCTGCGGGAAATCAGGATCTTCGGCGACACCAAGGATACGTTCTGGATCGGCCAGATCCGCACGGCTGTGGACGACGAGCCGATCCAGGTCGAGCCGTTGGACGACGATCAGCAGGCAGTGGTCGGCGAACCCATCGAGTTCGCTGCGGTGGCGACCGGCGGCCTTTCTCCGCTCCAGTATAGCTGGGACTTCGATCGGTCGGATGGGATTCAGGAGGACGCCATCGGCCCGATCGCCGTTTGGGTCTACAATCAAGCCAGCAAAGACGTGCCGGGAAGTCCGGGCGAACTGCAACCCTTCCAGGTCACGGTCACCGTGCGGGATCTGGGCGGCGCTAAGAAACCGGCGCTCCAGACCGCAAACGTAACGATCAACCCGTAAGCGGAGGGATGAGTGGAGAGGAAAGAGAAAAGAGTGACTTCGGCACTCTCTACTCACTCCTCTCTACTCTTTTCTCCCATAGGTGGCGCAGAGGGAGGCGTACCAGAAACCGGCTCCCCTTCCCCACCTCGCTGTCCACCAGGATAGTCCCGCCGTGTGCTTCCACCGCCCAGTGGGTGATGCTGAGGCCGAGACCGGCGCCGCCGGCTGTCCGCGCTCGGCCCTGGTCTACCCGGTAGAAGCGATCGAAGATTCGGGGCAGGTGCTCGCTCGGGATTCCGATTCCGGAGTCTTCGACGACCAGTTCAGCGGTGGCGCCCGCTTCGTGCAGTGACACCACAATCTGACCGCCGGCCGGAGTGTACTTCACTGCATTGCTGAGCAGGTTGGTGGCGATCTGCGTGAGCCACAGGGGGTCCCCGTCCACAGTCACATCCGCAATTTCCTGGACCTCCACGCGGACGTCGGCTGCTCGCGCCGGGCTCTCGAATCGTTCGAGCACTTCCAGGAGCAACTCGCCCAGAGGAACCGGCTCCCGGCGGATCAGTTCCTGTCCGGCATCGGCGCGGGAGAGCAGCAGCAGACTCTCGACGATGTGCGACATCCGCTCGGCGGATTCTAGAATGCTGCGCAGTGTGCGCTGGTACTCTCCGGGCGCACGGGGTTCCAGGAGCGCGACCTCCGCCTCGCCCCGGATGGCCGTGAGCGGAGTCTTGAGTTCGTGAGATGCGTCGGCACTGAAACGGCGCACCTGTTGGAAGCTGCGGTCCAGGCGGGCAATCATCTGGTCGAACGCCCGCGCCAATCTTCCGATCTCGTCCTCAGGTCCCGAGTGGTGGATGCGACGCTCGAGGTTGCTGCCCTGGATTTCCAAAGCCGTGCGGGTGAGGGCGTCCACCCGGCGGAGTGCCCGCCCGACCAGCAGCCAGCCTCCGACCAGCGATAGTAGAAAGACGGAAGGGGTCAGGATGCCCAGCACATAGCTGGTGCGCTGAAGCGCCGCTTCGACCCCTTCCAATGACGTGCCCGCCTGCACCAGAAATGGGATGTGCGGGCCCAGGCGCACCGGGACGGTAACCACCCGGACGGGATGCTCACCCAATGCGGGAAACGTCTCAAACGTCACCTGCCCTTCCCGCCCCCGGCGGAGCGCATCGCCGCTGACGGGAAGTGGATGTGTCTGGAGACCATCGGACTTCTCGCGGATGGTGCCCTGCGGAGAGAGAATTTGCAGGTACCGGCCCCAGGTCCGGAGGTCGTTCGCCCGAAACCGGGTCTGGATCAATTCGGCGCGGTCTGGACGGCCACCTGTTTCCAGAGAGAGCGTGATCGCCATCTGGCGCGCAATGGCGTCGGCATGCTCCTGGAGGGCCGCGTCGGCGCGCGAATGGAGCACGCGGAGGAGAATGACGTAAGTGAACCCGGCCAGGGCGAGCAGCGTGAGCGCCAGCAGCCCTGCGTGCCAGAGGGTGAGTTGGACCCGCAGCCCGCGCAGGGCCTCATTCCTCCAGGCGGAGCACGTAGCCCACGCCGCGGACGGTGTGGAGGAGCTTGTGCTCCGCCTGCGCGTCCAGTTTCTTACGCAGGAAGTTCATGTACACATCCAGCACGTTGGACTGCGTATCGAAGTCGTAGCCCCAGACCCCTTCCAGCAGTACCGTGCGGGCGAGCACCTGTTCCGGGTGGCGCATCAGGTATTCGAGCAGGGAGTATTCCTTGTTCGTGAGTTCGATGCGCCGGTCCCCGCGAGTTACCGTGCGAGTGGCCGGATCCAGCGTGACATCGGCATAGGTGAGCTGAGGCAGGCGCACAGTGGTGGAACGGCGCAGGAGGGCCCGCACTCGCGCGAGAAGTTCCTGGAACGCAAATGGTTTTGCCAGATAGTCGTCGCAGCCGGCGTCGAGCCCGGCAATCCGATCGTCCACCGAGTCGCGCGCCGTGAGCGCGAGCACCGGTGTGTTGCGATCCTGCCGCCGGAAGGTACGCACCACTTCGAGCCCACCGATGCCGGGCAGCATCAGGTCCAGGATAACGGCATCGTAGTGGGTGGTGGCCAGACGACTGACAGCCTCTTCCCCGGTCGGGGCGACCTCGGCCGCATATCCGGATTCGATCAATCCCTGCCGGATGAAGGAAGCAACCCGGTCCTCGTCTTCCACGACCAGAAGCCGCATCCCGGCTAGCCGCTCTCCGCCAGCGCCGCACGCAGCATGGCCAGACTCTCCGGGATCCCCTGCTCGGGGTGCGCCTTTCCTTCGAACTCCAGGGAGACATACCCCTGGAAACCGGCCTGCCGGAGCATGCGGAAGATGAGCGTATAGTCCAGATCGGCGGTGTAGTAGATTCCGCCCCCAACGTAGGTTTTGGCATGCACCAGCACTGTGTGGGGCAACAGCACGCGCATTTCGGCGTACTGGTCCGGCGAGAAGTTGAAGTTGCCGGTATCCAGCACCACCCGCAGCCAGGGAGAATTGGTGTCACGCAGGATGCGCAGCACACCGGCCGCTGTGCCGGTAAAGCCCCAGTGGTTCTCCAGCGCCAGGGTAACGCCGCGATCTCCGGCGTATTGCGCGCAGCGGCGGAAGGCCGTGGCGCTCCAGGCATAGCCGTCGTCGTCCTGATACCCTTCCAGAGGCGGTTCTTCCCCGTTCGCCGCCATGAATTCTGCGAAGCGGGGGCGGGTTGCCCACCGTCCGCCGAAGGCCCGGACCACTCCGGCGTTCAGGGCCGCCGCGACGTCTACCCAACGGCACAGCTTCTGAATCTCTTCTTCCCAGCGAGTCTCGTCAGGTGTGACGAAATTGTGGTGGGCGGAGACGGCGATGATCGGTACGCCGACCTGCTCCGAATGCGCGCGCAGGGCCTCCAGCAGTTGCGCATCCGGATGCGGCTCCGCGAAGTGGACTCCGAGAATCTCCAGTCCCGCAATTCCCTCTGCGGCGCAATAGTCCAGGAGGCGGAAAAAGTCCGGCTTCTCGTTCGGTTCGGGACCGGCTCCGAACCGGCTGAAGGAGTAGCTCGAAACAGCAAGCTGCATCACGTCCCAGCCCCCCTGCTACGCCAGGATCTCGGTGGCCGGATCGCCGGCGACATCCGTCAGGCGGAAATCCCGTCCGGCGTAGCGGAAGGTCAGGCGGCGGTGGTCCAGTCCCAGGAGATGGAGCAGGGTGGCGTGGAAGTCGTGGATGTGCATCGGCTTCTCCGTGGCGAAGTAACCGTAGTCGTCGGTGGCCCCGTAGCGGTAGCCGCCCCGCACTCCCCCGCCGGCCAGCCACATCGTAAAGCC
>SYMT01000332.1 GCA_005805375.1 Actinomycetota bacterium | reverse complement strand
ATCGACGGCACCCTTGCCGATGCCAATGAGGTCTTTGAGCGGGTTGAACGGATCCTTCTTCGGGTCAGCAGGGGGTGCGGCTCCGCCCCCGCAGACGAACTTCTCTTGCATCCGCTTCCCGTGCCCTTCGCACGGCCGGACGAATTCCCCCTTGTTACAGCACCCACAGTCTCGGGCCCCGCCCAGCGGGTTCTTCGGATCCTTCGCACAGATCCGTTCCCAGTAGATGCGGTTGCCCATGCCGCTCCCAGTGGTTTGGGTATCGCAACTGATTTTAGCCTTCTTGCAAGCATCCTCGTCGTAGCAGACCTTCGGCTTCTTACTGTCCAGCCCGCTCGGGTCCACGGCGGTGGTCGGGTTGGCGTTCGCATACCACGGGTCGTTCCCGCCATGACGACGGGGGTCGTTGGTGAGCCACCGCCCCCGCGTCGGCGCCAGCGCCCGCGCCCGCACATACGTCCGCCCGGCATCATCGCGGTAGTACCCCAGCGTCCCCCCGAAACGGAAGGGCGTCGGCGTCGAGCCCGTGCGGGTGCGTTCTTCGCCGTAGGGCCAGTAGGTAAACGTGTCGGTGATGGCGCCGGTGGTGTCTACCAGCGCGGCCGTGGAGCCGAGCGGGTCTCCGACGTAGCGTTTGGCCACGCCGTCCCGGCTCGCGGCCGGCAGTTGCCCATTCGCCACGGTGTAGCGGACGATGCCCATGGGGTTTTCTCTCCTGCCTCTGAGCGCTCAGCCCGGGTAGCGGCCAGCCGACCAGAGGCAGGTAGTGCCGTCTTCCTCCAGTTGGGGAGGTTTTTGTCGCCGGCCTGCCATTCCGGGGGTAGGGGAAGCGCTCCGGCACAATGGGGCTGTACACTTCCCGTACCCTCACCGCACCCGCCGACCGGCTCACGATGCCCCTCTACCATCATGAGGGAGTGAGAATGCCCGTTTTTCAACCCCCCTGCCCGAAATTTTCTATTGCGTTTTTGTAGCCGCATCGCCTGTCCGCAGGGAGGGTGCCGGGTCGGTCAGCGGAGTTCCTCACAGGCCCATGGGTCGGCAACAGCCAACGGCTGAGGGCATCAGGCGTGCGCACCGCTCAAACGCGAGGGTGTTGTCGGGTTCCCGCTGTCTGGTTTCCAAGAGTTACGAAGCGGTCAGGAGCGGAGGCATGTCCCCGTCGGAAAAGGCCGGCGCCGAGTCCGGACCCGGAGCCTCGGAGCAACCAGCCGCACCACGACCCGGGGGAGGCGGGCACCGCGGCAGGTTCATCGCCCGGTCCCTCCCGCGCTACCGGTCACGGGACCTCCCCGTCGTGCGGCGGGGGATCTTGCGGCCAGGGCAGATTCCAATGCACCACCCGCAGGCGCCCCTCGTGCGCCAGTAGGAAGACCTCGCTGTAGACCTCCTCGACCGATCCCGCCGCAGGCGGGGGCCTCCAGGTCACTTCGACCTCCATTGCTCCGGGTATCGGAAGGGGCCTGAAGGTCCCCACGGTGAGCGGCAGGCACACCCGATTCCGCTTCACCGGCTCCCCTACCTGCGGCTCCCAACCCTGGCAGACTGCGGCCTGTGTGGCGACCCGCTGTTCCCAGACTGCTCGGGCCGGGAGCAACCCCTCATGCAGGCTTTCGGGGAGGAAGTACCAGTCTTCGAGGAACTCCTCGGCCGAGCCGGAGAGCCAGGCCCGCAGCAGGTGCTGCACTCGTGCGCTGACCTCGGTGCGCTCACCCTCCTCGACCGTTGTGATGAGCGCCGCCAGGCCCCAGGGGTCATTGATGGGCTCCGGCGAGTCGCTGGGCTCCGGCGAGTCAATGGCGGCGGGGAACTCGAACGCGTTTGTCTGCATGGGATCATCGTAAGTATAGTGTGCGCGGACGATACGCACAGCCGGTTTGCCCGAATTCAGGTTATCCTGCATCAGACCGCAGCCGTAGATGCGGCGCGTGACCGGGTCGTACGTGACCCAGCCTTTGCAGCGGAAACATTCGACGATGCCGGACCATTCGTAGGTGCAGAGCCCACTCGTGCCGGGTGTGGCATCCGGGACCGGCGCGGTTCCCCCATAGACGGCGACCAGGGCGTCCACCCAAAACCATTCGGCATGCTCTCCCAGATCCACGGGACTGTCGTCGGGAACCAGGTGCGAAGCGGCCTCCCCGAACTCGTGATACCAGTGTCCGTGCTGGTCCACCATTTCGCGGGTTCCGCACTGCGTCTGCCACACCACCGCGGGGGGATCGGTGCGCAGCCACCAACGGTTGATCTCCAGGTCCTCAGGGGAGAACTCTACTTCGGTGAAGTGTCCCAGTCTCACGTCTCGCACGGCCTCCTCGCCTCGCAGCGTGTGGTACTGATGGAGGACATTGAGGCCCCGGATGCAGGCCGAACGAGGCAGGGAAGACAACTGTGCCTGCTCTCACCAGCTATGGTAGCTTCTGTTGCCACTGCTTATCGCCCGCAGTCAATGCCACCAGTGCTCTCCCCTCCGGATGCACCCCGATCACGGCGCGCAGTCGCTTCTTGGTGTCGCCTATGGCCAGGACCGTGGGTTCCGTCCTGGACGCCCGCAGGAAAATCTGGGGTCCCTCCTCCCCCTTTTTGGTAGTCTTGTTCCGATCTGTCAGACTCAGTACCGTTCCGTCGCCCTTATCGTCGCTGAATCCGTAGACACCTCGAATCACCCCATCCTGATCCACGACCTGGAAGCTCTCGGCGCGGATCACTTTCGGGATCGGCGCGTCCTCGCCGGTCGTGGCCTGCACGACTCT
>SYMT01000331.1 GCA_005805375.1 Actinomycetota bacterium | reverse complement strand
GCTGGTTCTTTCTCTTCCTGGAAGTAGTGGATGAGGAGGGGGAGGCGCCGGCGCGCAATGCCTACTCCCTGTGCCGGGGCGCTGCCCCGGCGCCGGCGCCGTCTCGCCTGGTGCTCGAGCCGAACGCGCGGGGCTGGACGGTGCGTAACGCCGGAGATGCGGTGGCCGCCGGCGGCTGCGTGGAGCTGAGCGACTTTCCCGGGCGGGAATGGCCGGCGCCGCTCCGACCGGGAGAGGCACTGAGTCCAGCATCATAGTGGGCACACGATTTGGGAGCGGGACCTGTCGCCGTAGGAAGTCCCCCGGGGCGAATCAGCTCCGGCGGGCACGCACAGCCGCGCGGGTGGCTGCCCGGCATTCCGAGGGGAGCACCGCCGGATCGAGATCTACGAATGCCGGTGAGCGGAGTCGGTTGGCGGCGGTCCACCCGTGGTATTTCACCCGGCACACCAGATCGGGAAACACCCAGCGGGGCGCTCCGGCCACGGCGGGCACGTCGTGGCAGGGACACACGCTCTGCTCCCGAGCGCGCAACTCCGGCCAGAGCAAAACCTGCGATTCGGGATCAATGGCGGCGAGCGTATACCCGACATAGGTCAGCTCGTCCCCGCGGTACATGCCCAGCATCACCGAGCCGATGTCGGCCGCTCGTCCGGACTTCCCCGGCAGCCAACCGGTGATGACCGCGTGCAGGATTTCCAGCGGACGCATCGTCAGCCACTCGCGGGTCCGCTCGCCGGGGACATAGCGCCCCTTCAGGCGTTTGGCCAGGACTGAATCGAGCCCGATCTCCCGGGCCAGGTCCAGAGCGTGGCGGCCCTCCCGGTACACCGGCGAGAGGCGGATCGGTTCCCGCTGCCGTACCGCTCGCCCCAGGATGTCCCGGCGCTCGTCCCAGTTTACATCCATGAGCCAACTGTCGCCAATGCGCAGGATATCCGAGAGAATCAGCGTCGCGGGATACTGGCGGGCGAGGGCGTCGATCGTTTCGGGCGTACCGGCGCGCAGGCGCTGTTGCAGGCGCTCTTGGGAAGGACGTACTCCATCGAACACCACGATTTCGCCGTCAAGGAGCACCCAGTCCGGCTCGGCGGAGTCCCGGAGGGACCGCAGTTCCGGGAACCACCGGAGGATGTCTCCGGCGGCGCCGGTGCTGATGATGATGTCCTGCAGCTCCAGGCCGCAGAGGACCCGAAGCCCATCCCAGCGCAACTCGTAGGCGAAGTCGTGGCTGTCGAGCGGGCCTGCCGCCGAAGCAGGCAGCATCGGCGCGAAGCCGCCGGGGAGGATGTGTTCGGTGTCCCAGAGCGGCGCGGCCGCGGTGGACTTTCTGGTTTCGGGCTTCGGCATGAGCAAACCTGCGCCGGGCGGGGAAAATGCCCGAATCGGCTATTGTATATCGCGTGCGATTCTCCGGCGCCCCGTGGCTACCCGGCGAGCACATACTCCGCGAGCGTGGCGGGGAGAATGTTCCCTCCGCTCAAGAGGCAGACGGTCTTTCCCTGGGGCCGTACTTTCCCCGTAAGCAGTGCTGCGGCGCCGACCGCTCCCCCTGCCTCCACCACGAGCTTGGCGTGCTCGACCAGCCAGCGAATGGCGGCTTTCACCTCGTCGTCCGTCACCACCACCATATCGTCCACGTACTTGTGGATGTGCGCGAACATGAGGTGTCCCGGATGCATGGCAATCAGCGCATCGCAAATGGTATCCACCTGCTCGATGCGGGTCACCTCGCCGCGCTGCAGCGACAGGTAGACCGAGTTGGCGCCTGCCGGCTGTACTCCGATCACCTTTGCCCGGGGGCAACGTTCCTTCACCGCGGTTGCTACACCCGCGATGAGCCCGCCGCTGCTGACCGGAACCAGCACTGTGTCCACATCGGCCATGTCGTCGGCGATCTCGAGTCCGATGGTGCCGTGTCCGGCAACGACGTCCGGATACTCAAATGTGTTGATGGCGCGGATGCCCCGCTCCGGCTCCAAAGCGAAAAGCGTACGCCACCGGGCGTCAAAGTCGTTTGCGCAGAGGATTACCTCCGCGCCGTAGCGCCGGGTCTTCTCCACCTTGAGCGGCGACGTCTTCTGCTGCATCACTACGGCGGTCGGAATCCCGAGCAGACGGCCCATGTAGGCCCACGCGCTGGCGAAGTTGCCTGACGAGGAGATGGCGGCGCCCTTTGCCTTAAATTCCGGCGGAAGGCGGTTGAGCATGGTGAACGTGGCGCGGGCCTTGTAGCTACCGGTGATTTGCAGATTCTCCGGCTTGAACCAGCATGGGGCACCGGCCGCGGCTCCCAGATCCTCGGAAACGAGTAGTGGGGTGCGGACGATTTGCGGCGGGAGCTGCGCGCGGGCGCTCTCGATTTCCGCCAGAGGTACCAGATTGGGTGTCTCGGACATGGTTTGACTCTGTTCGGGATGAAGGCGCGTCTCCCCTGCCCCGGTTTCCAATGCGCTCGGAACCGGTATTTTGGGAGTCCTCATGAGAGTGAGTGCCGGCGCTGTTCCGTTCTTCTCTGTGAAATCCGTCACACAGCCGAGAATCGTTTCATCCGATCGGCCGGGTTTCACGTTTAGTCTCACAGCAGACCGGGGCGACAGTGAGTCCGAACCGGACCGCCGGGCATCGCGCCCGGCGACTGCCAGGGAAAAGACGAAATTGACGATGAGAGGGATAGCAGCACGGGTTTCCATCTATGCGGCGGTGGCGGTCGGCCTGGCGTGCTACGCGGGCAGCCCAACCCAGGTGGGCATCATCTGGGGACACAGTATGGAACCGACCCTGCATCACGGGCAGATCTACACGCTCGACCGGGCCTACTATCGCAGTCATCGCGTCGAGCGAGGTGAGGTCGTGGTGTTTCGCCGCGGGGGCCGCACGTTCATCAAGCGGGTGGTGGCGGCGCCGGGCGACGAGATGTATGTGATTCGCAGCACCGGACAGGTGCAGGACGAGTTGGTCTATGACTTCCAGATGCCCTATCTCCGTGCTGTCCGCTATGGTGCATGGCGCCACAGAAACAAGCTGTGCCGGTTGCGGGTCCCTGCGGGCTTCTGCTACGTAGTGGGCGACAACCTGGAGGATTCCGAGGACAGCCGGTGCTTCGGCCTCATCCCCATTTCCGGCATCATCGGCCGTCCCCGGGATAAGGTCGCCCCGTTCCGACGCCTCCACGTCCAGCGCCGCCATCAGCGGCCCCAGGGCGTCGCGCGTGGTCATCGGCCGGTCGATCAGATAGCCCGCGACCGTCTCGCGCACGCCCTCG
>SYMT01000330.1 GCA_005805375.1 Actinomycetota bacterium | reverse complement strand
GTTTGCTTGCCTGGCGGTACGCGCGCACCGGCCCGAGTCCGGCCTGACCCGGGATGCCTTACTGGAGTTGCTTTGGCCCGATAGCCTGCCTGACGCAGCTCGCACCAATCTCCGCGTCTCCCTCAACGCCCTCCGCCACCAACTCGAACCGCCCGGCGTGCCCCCGGGCGCGGTCGTCGCGGCCGACCGCCGGCGGGTGGCGCTGGCGCCCGGGGCGGTGGCCACGGACTTGGCGGAGTTTGAGCAGGCGCTAGCAGCCGCCACCCGAGCCACGGAAGCGCCTGTCGAGCAGGCGCGGTGCCTCGCGGCGGCGGCTGCAGGGGACCGGGGTCTGCTGACCCCGGAGCACGACGAGGCGTGGCTGGGTGTGGAACGCACAGGGTGTGAGGAGCAGTACGTGCGGGCGGTTCGGACGCTGATCCGTCGGCGCGAAGAGGTGGGGGATCTGGCCGGAGCCCGGGAGGCGGCCCAGCAGGCGCGGGCGCGGGCGCCGCTGCAGGAGGAGATCCATCAGGACTGGATTCGGCTGCTGCTGGCGTGTGGGGATATAGGGGCGGCGCTCCGGGCGGCGGAAGCACTGGAACGGCTACTGGACGAGGAACTCTACGCGCCGCCGAGTCCGGAGACGCGCCGTCTCTTCCGCGAAGTGCAGCGCGCAGTCGGCGCGCTGCCCGGCACAGGAGATTCCCGTCCGCCGGACTCACGTGACCGCCGCCGCCCCGAGGCCGGCCCTTTGCCTGCGGAGACCGGGCCGCGGACCCGCACCCTGTTGTGGTTGGTCTGGCCGGAGACCAGCCAGGGGCGCAAGCGGGACGCCGGCGCCCCGAGACAGGGTGGCGCCGGCGCAGCGGGCTGGGAAGCGGAACTGGCGCCATTGGGAGGGCAACGCCGCGCTCACCCTGCAGGGGAGGCGTTCCTGTTCGCCTCCGCCACATCCGCGGTGACGGGGCTGCGGCGGGTCCTGAATCTAGCCGAGGTCTTGCCCCGCGCGGCCCTGGTCACGGGGGAGGCCGTGGCGGACGGCGGGGGAGGTGTGGTGCCCGGCGAGGCGTCGGAGCTTGCACCTTCGTTCTCGAACGCACAGTGTGAAACCGTGCCGGCGGGACTGCTGCTCACCGCCGAACGTCTGGTGCAGGCCGGGTATCCGGGACAGGCGCTCTGCAGCGGGATCACCGCAGGGCTGCTGCGGGATGCGGGACTGCCCGGGTGTGGTCTCACCGATCTGGGCTATGTGCACCTTGCCGCCGAGGCAGCGCCCGAGAAGGTCTATCAGATAGATTGCGCCGGGCCGGTGCCGGCCGCATTTCCGCCGCTCCAGGCCGCCCCCGGTTACCAGAGCACTCTCCCGCTTCGTCCCGGTCGCCTCTTCGGGCGGGAGGAAGAAGTGGAGCGGCTGGTCCGCTGGCTCCGTCCTGCTGAGTGCCGGGTGCTGGAGCCGGCCCAGCCGGGTGCCGCCGCTGGAACTGTGCCGCGCCCGATCCCCCTCTTCTCCGAGTCCCGCCTCATCACGCTTACCGGGCCGGGAGGGGTGGGCAAGACCCGTGTCGCGCTGGAAGTAGCCCACCGGTTGGAGGCGCTCTACGGCGGGGCGGTCTGGTTCCTGCCGTTGGCGGAAGTGAGCGACCCGGAACGGGTGCCGCACGCCGTGCGGGATCTGCTCCGCCTGCCGGGAGCGGCGGCCGACCCGCTCCCGGCAGTGGCGGAGCATCTGGCGCGATCTCCGGGACTACTCGTACTGGACAATGCTGAGCATGTACTGGACGCCACCGCGGATTTCGTGACCGCGCTCCTCGCGCGGGCGCCCGCACTGTGCTGTCTGGTCACGTCCCGGCGGTGTCTGGCGCTGGGCGCTGAACGGGAGTTCACTCTTGCGCCGCTCCCGACGCCCGACCCGGCGGCGATCCTGACGGCGTTGGCGGAGAACCCGAGCATTCAGTTGTTCCTGGAACGGGCGCAGGCCAGTCTCCCCAGTTTTCAGCTCACGCTGCTGAACGCGGGGACGCTGGCCGAAGTCTGCCGGCGGCTCGAGGGGCTGCCGCTGGCGCTGGAACTGGCGGCGCCGCGCGTGGGGGCGCAGAGCCTCACAGACCTGAACAGAAGCCTGTCCCACCGGCTCGATCGGCTGCAGAGCCGGCGACGGGATCTTCCCGTGCGGCATCGCACCCTCCGGGCCACGTTGGACTGGAGCCAACGGCTGCTGCCGTCGCGCTTGCGCACGGTGCTCGCGGAGTTGACGGTGTTCCGTGGGGACTGGACGGCGGCGTCCGCCATTGCTGTCTTGAGTGCGCCGGGAGGAGCGGTGGAAGGCGCCCCGCACGAGGTGATGATCTGCCTGGAAGAGTTGCGTGAAGCTTCGCTGCTTGCCCTCGCCCCTGCAGCCGGCGGCACCTCCCCGTCGGCCCCGCCGCGCTTCCGGATGCTGGAGATGGTGCGGGAGCACGCGCGCGAACAGTTGGACGAAGAGGCGGCCGCTGCGGCAGATGCGCGCCATCGGGAGTACTTCCTGGAAGTTGCTCGCCGGGTGGTCCCCGCCACTCTGCGGAACGACCAGGCCTACCTGGACCAGGTTGAGAGTGAGTTGGGAAACCTCCGGGCGGCGCTGGAGAGTGCCTTCCAGGTCTGTCCCAACGCGGGACTCGAAGCGTGTATCGCGCTGTCGGAACTCTGGGAGAACCGCGGTTACTGGGAAGAGGGCGAACGACTGCTGGGGATTGCTCTCTCACGCGCTACCGCTTGCTCGATACTGCTGCGGAGCCAGGCGATGGCCCGTCAGGCGTGGCTGGCGCTGCATTACCACGAGTATGAGAAGGCTGTTCGGCTGGCGGAGGAGGCGCTACTCGCGTGTCGTGCGGCCGACGACCTGTCGGGAGAGGCCCTGGCGTACACTACACTTGCTCTTCATGCGGAAAGGCATGCGCGGAGCGAGGCGATCCCGTACTACGAGGCGGCACGGACCCTGTTCTCCCGCGCGGGGGACCGACGTTGGCTTTGCACGATCTCGCGTTTGCTCGCCGGATCGGCCGAACTGGTCGGAGACCTTCCCCGGGCTCGAGAGCAGTACGTCACCGCGCTGCGGGAAGCAGAGGCGTTGGGGGTGTCGGGGCACGAGCGGTTGTCGCTGATCGGCCTTGCCCGGATTGAGATCCTGACCGGCGAGTTCGCCTCGGCGCGCGCCCAGCTTCTGGAAGCACTTCGACTGTGCCAGGCGGCGGGAGACCGGGGTGCAATTGCAGGAGTGCTTGGGCCGCTCTTCCTGGTCGCTGCGGAATCAGGAGATCTGGCGGAGGCCCGAGGCTACCTGCGCGAGGTAGTCCCCCTTTCGCTGGCCACGGGTGGCATGTCGGGTGCGAGGGGGGCTTGTAACTACCTGGCGCTCTTGCACCATCTCGAAGGTCGTGAGGAGGACGCGGCGCGCTGCCATGCAGCGTGGGAAATCGTCCACTCCCGCTCCGCTACGACCCTCGGGGGGCTGGACGGCTTGGTGAATCGCCGGCTGAACCGTGATCTGGATCCGCTCATGCTCGCCTCCGCCCGCGCTCGGGTCAATGAACAGGATACGGAAGCGCTTCTCCGGGACGCACTGCGTCTGCTGTCGAGCGAATGAACGGGAATCTGCGGCGCCCGGGGCAACCCCCCGTGGTTGTCCCCGCCAGCATTGGTGCTCCGCCTCATCCGTCACTTCGTCCCCCGAGAACGCCGGCATTTCGCCCGCAGCCCCCGGCAACGCCGGCATCTCGCCCGCAGCCCCCGGGAACGCCGGCATCTTGCCGGCTCCAGCTCGCTTCTCAGAGTTGAGCACGGAAAGGCGGAGTTTTTCGGGGGCGCCGCGGTACAATAGACGAGACAGGTCTTGAACCTGCCCATCAGGGAAAGAGGAGACGCCGGGTGCGGCGCGAACCGGATCAGGGAGAGAGAAGGCATGGTGAAGCGGGCGCTTCAATTTCGAGACCCTTTCAGCGGGCTTTCCCATCTGGTGGCGGCAGGGCTGGCGGTGGCGGGGATGGTGCTGCTGCTCTGCGTTTCCGTCGGGCGGCCATGGCACGTCGTGAGTTTCGCGATCTATGGAGCCTCCATGGTCGCGCTGTACCTGACGAGCGCCGTGTATCACCTCTTCCCTCGTTCGCCCCGGCGGGTAGCGCAGTGGCTCGCGCGCGCTCAGGCCGCCAGCTATTTACTCATCGCCGGCGCCTACACGCCGATCTGTCTGGTGCCGCTGCGTGGTACGTGGGGCGGGAGCCGGGTCGGGGTTGTGTGG
>SYMT01000329.1 GCA_005805375.1 Actinomycetota bacterium | reverse complement strand
TGGGGGGCACAGGTGTCGGGGCCTGCGTTCCCACGCCAATCAGTCCTGCGGGACCCGGCGCCGTCATCGTCAACCTCCGCCATCAATGGTTAAAGGCAAACTCCCGGCAATTGACCAGCGACCAGAGCAGATCCTGGATGGCTTCGGGCCGGTCCGCGGCACTTTCCAGGGTGGACTCCCAATGGGTCCGTTCCGCCGACGTAGGAAACCGGGAAAGGGTGCGGAGGTAGAGACGTTCGATCACCACTGCGTTGGACGCCCCTACCAGCGTTACGGCGATGCCCACGCGAAGCTTTTGCTCCAACGGCTGGCCATGCATCAGGTGGAGCGCCTGGGCAAGCCCGCCCCCCCGGGCGCCGGGCTCGCACGGACCCTCGCGCCCGCACCGGCCGAACACGTCGAGGGTGTACGACGGTTCGTCGGAAGCGATCCACTGTACCGTGCGCTGTGCCTGCGGGTCGGCGGTGGACCGGTCCGGAACGCCGGTTGCCTGTGCGAGCACATCCGCCAGTATCTGTCCGTCCAGCGGCCTCACCAGCGCCCGCGCAAATTCGCGATCCGAGTTCCGGTTGACCCCCAGGCTGCGCGAGGAGCGCCCGTAGGTTTGTGACGTGACGACCAGACGGATGAGCGCCCGGAGGTCCCCTCCGGTGCGCTGGAACTCCTGCTCCAGCACGCGCAGCAGCGCCGGGTTCGTGGGCGGATTGGTGGGGCGCAGGTCATCCACCGGCTCCACCACCCCGCGGCCCAGGAGCAGTTTCCAGATCCGGTTGGCGAGCGCCCGCGCCAGCAGAGGGGAGACCTGGGGGACCGGATTCCGCACTTCAGAGCGGCGGGGGACGGACTGCTGCACCGCAGAGGACGCAGAGGGACGCAGCGGCGGTACGACGAGGTTGGAGAGGACGCCGCCGGCGGGACGCTGTGCCGAGGGAATTGGTGCAGGGCCAATCACGGGCTGTGCGTTCGCCCCCCCTCCTCCTCTGCGGCCCTCTGTGCGCTCAGCGGTGAGTGTCGGGCCGATCGCAGGGGCCGGGTGCGGCGCCAGCCAGTCGGCGAGCAGCAATCGGCGGTCCGCGGGCGCGGTGCGCGTTCCAGGATTCGCCTGCACGGGGAGCACCCGAGGGGGCACGTCCTCCCCGGTCTTCGGATGCGGGATCTCACCACGGGAGGTCACCCGGACCGCGCCGCCCTCCAGCCGGATGCGGGAGAAGAGCGCGGCGAAGGCATGATAGTCGTCCTGGCTCCAGCGATCGAAGGGATGCTGGTGGCACCGGGCACACTGGATGCGAATGCCGAGCAGCGTGCGGCCCACGAATTCGCCCGTCTCTCGCGGATCGGCCGCCGTCCGGTAGAAGTTTGCGGGACCGATGCGGCTCGTATTCCCCTCCGCCAGCAAAAGGTCTCGCACGACCGCGCCGAGCGGCCGGTTGCCTGCAATCTGATCCCGGAGCCAGTGGTGATAGGCCGAGGCGCCCTCGCGCCCGAGCCGCTTCGAGCTGATGAGCAGCAGATCGGCGAGTCGAAACGTCCAGTAGTCCGTGAACTCGGGCCGCTGCAACAACTCGTCCACCAGTGCCGCCGCCGTCGCCCCATTCCCGGAGTGCGCGGTGGCGGGCTTCGTGCCCACGACGGGTGTCCTGGAACCAGCGGCGCGGGTATCGGAACCCGCCGCCCGCGCCTCGGCCTCAGTCGGGAGGACGCCCAGCAGGTCCAGGGTCAGCCGCCGGCGGAACTCGACCGGAGAAGCGGGAGGGGACGCGGGGATCCGGAGCCGGCTCAGTTCCGCCTGGACGGCGCGATCCACGGGGTGTGTAGGAGTCGTCTGTGAGTGCGCCGGCCGGTCGCTCAGGGGGACCGCGAGCCGTGCGGCGACGGCCTGGCCCTGGTAGCGCACCATCACAACCGACACGCCCCGCCCGCGGAGCAGCACCTCTCCGGCTTCGGACACGGGCGCCAGAGCGGGATCGTGGGAAGTAAAGAGCGCCAGCGCAGTGACGTCTTCGGACTCCCCGTCGGACCATCGCGCGCGGACGCGGAGCGGCACACGGGCCCCGGGAGCGGGGAACAAAGCGTCCGCCGGGAGCACTTCGAGACCCACCACTCGCCGATCCGAATCTCCGAACGGCGCGCCTCCGGCCAACCAGTCCCGGAGCGTGCGGTAATACGGCGTGCCGGGGTCGAGCCGTTTCCCCCCGCCGTGCGGCACAGCACCCAGGGGCTTCCGCAGCAGGATGCTGGCGGTGGGTTCAATCAGGTCCACACGCCGCCCTTCCTGCTCATGCACTACGGTGTCGTAGTCGCCCTGCGGATCGTACCCGAGCAGACTCAGGCGGAAGCCCCCGCGCCCGATCGCCGCTCCGTGACACGCCCCCGAGTTGCAGCCCAGCCGGGTGAGCACCGGGAGTACCTGCCGGCGAAAGTCCCGGACCGGGAGAGGTTGCCGCGACGGGACCGGCGCCGCCGGCGCCGCACCGGGTGTGGCCAGGGCACACAGTCCCGCGATCCACCCCACACGCTGCCCGTACGAGGACCGGCGATGGGGGGGGAACTGTACTCTCCCGCCGGGCTGCACGTCACTCATCGGTCGTCTTCCGCCACTCATTCCCGCTGTGGCTCCAGGAAGCCGCCCCGGAGCCACAGCCGCGGAGGTCAAACTGCTACTGATTGCGCGCTCGCCGCTGCTGCTGGAGCTTCTCGACCTCCGGAGGCGCGGCGGCGCCGGCGAGTTTTGCCATCTCTGCCAGAACCTTCGGAGCATCGGCGATCCCCGGCTGGATCAGGGCGAAGTTCGCCATCACCCGGTTGTCTTTCGCCAGCACCAGCGTCATCAGGCACCTCTTGTTCAGACCGTAGTTCCCGGGACCCTCGGCTCCGTCGAGAGAGTAGGAGACGGGGCACATCATCCGGAGCGACTGCGCCACGAGGGGCAGCCGTTGCTCCATCATCACACGATCGGCGCCGAGAAACACGATCTGCGTGCGCATCTTCTCGCGGGTGTCCCAGCCGTATTCGTCCACGGTGGTCAGCAGCGGAACGATGGACCGCTCGATCTGGTGAATGAACACCAGGCACACCGGAGCAGGGGCCCCTTCCAGCAACCGGAGTTCCTTGCCCATGTCCGGTCCACGAATGCCCAGCACCTTGAACGGCGTCACCTTCTCGCCGACCTGTGGCCCGGAAAAGACGGCGTCCTGCTGCTGTGCCCCGGCCGCCGCAGCCACCGCCACCACCGCCACCATGATCCCGAAACTGCTCCACATGCGACTGTTCATTTCCCCCCCGCTTTCGACGGGCATTGCTTCCGCTTGCTACGCCCTGGGGCACCCGGCGCGGCTCCAGTACGGGCGTTGCCCCCCCCTGTTTTTCTCGCAGACGTGCAATTCCTACTCTGTGTTCAGTCCCGGTGGAGGTCCGACCTCCGCCGGTCGCGAACAAGCCTCCGTGAGCACCCCCACCCCGCAATCAGATACGCCACCCCGCATCGAATACCTGCGGGTGCGGAACTTCCGCGCACTCCGCAATGTAGCGTTCACGAAGCTGACTCCGCTTACGGTTCTGCTCGGGCCGAACGGGAGCGGGAAATCCACCGTCTTCGACGTGTTTGCCTTCCTGTCCGAGTGTTTCGAGTCTGGATTGCGGAAGGCATGGGACAAGCGGGGACGCGCCAAAGAACTGCGAACCCGGGGCGCTACAGATCCAGTGTCCATTGAGATCCGGTATCGCGAGACGGGATTCTCGCCGATCACCTATCATCTCTCCGTAGATGAGAGCCCGAAGGGGCCGCTCGTGGTGGAAGAATGGCTGCGCTGGAGCCGAAAGGGGAGGGGCAGGCCGTTCCGGTTTCTCGACTACAGGGAAGGGGTGGGACAAGCCATCAGCGGGGAGCAGCCCGACGCGGACGATACACGGCAGGATTTTCCGCTGAAGTCTCCCGATCTGATCGCCGTCAACGCCCTGGGACAGTTTGACGCCCACCCCCGAGTAGCCGCCCTACGCGACTTCATTACCGGCTGGTACGTGTCGTACCTGGCCGTCGCCAATGCCCGGGGCCAACCCGAAGCCGGCCCGGCGGAACGCCTGGAACGGGGCGGAGAGAATCTGGCGAACGTGATCCAGTTCCTCTCGGAACAGCACCCCGACCAACTCAAGCGGATCTTCGCCGTGCTCCAGAAGCGCATCCCCCGCATCGAACGGGTCCTGTCCGAACCCATGCCGGACGGCAGGCTGCTGCTGCAGATCAAGGACGCGCCGTTCACACAGCCGGTGCTGGCCCGGTTTGCCTCGGATGGCACGCTGAAGATGCTCGCCTATCTCGTGCTGCTGTACGATCCGGCTCCGCCCCCATTCATCGGCATAGAGGAACCGGAGAACTTCCTCCACCCGCGTCTGCTGCCCGAACTTGCCGAAGAGTGTCGGAAGGCGACGGAGCGCACCCAGCTCTTGGTGACGACTCACTCTCCGTACTACCTGAACTCCCTGCGTCCGAGGGAGGTCCGGATCTTGTGGCGCAACGAGGAAGGATTTACCGAGACCAGGCGCGTGGCGGACCTGCGCGGCGTCCCCGACTTCGTCAAGGAAGGCGCATTGTTGGGCGACCTGTGGATGGAGGGCCAGTTGGGAGCGGGTGATCCTCTGGTCAATCAGGGCGGACTGTCCATCCCGGAGATCGGGCGACGAAAGTGACGGCTACCCATCTGGAGCTACTGGTGGAAGAGCAGTCCATGGAGGAGTTCCTCCGCGCGCTTCTCGCCCGATTCTTGCCCGACACAGGATTTCGTATCCACGCGTTCCAGGGCAGGTCGGATCTCTTCCGAAAGCTGGCTCCGCGCCTGCGGGCCTACAAGCAATGGCTGCCCCCTGACCACCGAGTCATTGTGGTCGTGGACCGAGATGATGATGATTGTGAACGGCTAAAGCAAGAACTGGAACGGATTGCGGCGGACGCGGGGCTGCGCACGCGGTCGGCCTCCGGTGGGGAGCCCTGGCAAGTGGTCAATCGGATCGCAATCGAGGAACTGGAGGCGTGGTATTTCGGAGATTGGGAGGCTGTCTGCAGCGCGTATCCTGGTGTGCCGCACACGGTGCCGGCTCGCAAGAACTTCCGGGACCCCGACGCAGTGCCGGGAGGAACCTGGGAGGCATTCGAGCGAGTGCTTCAGAAAGCAGGGTACTTCCGGACCGGACTGCGCAAGATCGAAGCGGCACGTGAAATCGCGGCGCACCTGGATCCAGCCCGAAGTCGCAGCCGCAGTTTCGGGAAGCTGTATGCGGTGCTCCTTGAGACCACCGCGTCACAGGCACCGGACGCGAAACACGCTGTTGCGAGCACCTCCAGCAGCTCGTCGCGATGAAGTCTTCAGGACTGGGGGGGCTGCCGGCGTGTTCCGCTGTCACGCATCTCCAGTCCGATCGGCCGCGGGAGGAGGATGGGAACCGGGGATCGGCAGCGTTGCTGCGTCCGGAACGGGGGCCGACGAGGGAATCGGCACTGCGCGCAGACCGGCGGTCGCGCGTTTGATGGCGGCGATGGCGAACTCGACCTCCCGGCGCACTTCGCGGTCAGTCTCACCGCCGCCGCGCGGTGCGAGGCGAGATTGAAGGGCGGGGACCGCGGCGCGAAACCCGAGGACCCCGAGCGCACGAGCGACTGCGCTGCGCGTGCTCGGATCCGGGTCCTCGAGGCAATCACAGAGCGGCTCCGTCGCGCGTACATCACCGAGGCCCGCGAGCAGTCTCGCCGCCAATCGGCGCCCGTCTCCGTCCAGGGCAGCGAGTAACGCGCACAGAGGCTCGACCGCACACCGATCCCCCAGGCGCGCAAGTGCGAGCGTGGCCGCGTGTCGCACACTCGGCTCGTCGTCGGTGAGGCGGGCGGCAAGGAAGTCCCGTGCGCCGGCATCCCCCAGCAGCCCCAGGGTGTTTGCCGCCTCCATCCGCACTGCGGCGTCCCGATCCTGCAAGCCGGCGCACAACGGCACCAGCGCGGACCCTTCCTCGTCCAGGGCGCCGGTCCAATCCCGCCGCGCCACCGCCAGGAGGGCGCGGTCCCGAGCGGTGAACGGTTGCCAGCCGAGTGCTCCCAGTGCCTGCGCGGCCGCCTCCCGGACCGCAGCGTCCGGGTCTTCCAGCCGAGCGATGAGGGCCTCCCCAGCCCGGGGATCTCCGATGGCAGCCAGTGCCCAGACGGCCGTCCCGCGTACATCCGGATCGTGGTCTCGGATGCAGATGCACAGCGGGTCTACAGCCCGGCGATCCCGCAGCTTCCCCAACCCCGCGGCGGCCACCCGCCAAGTCTCCCAGTCGTCGTCGGCAAGCAGATCACACAGCACCGGCACCGGATCCGGTGCTCCGGCTGCCGTGTCTGGTGCGACCGGTTCATCGTCTGTGTGGGCGGTCATCGGGCAAGGTTGAGCCAGGGTATGAGGGCGGCCCCCTCGTCTTCTCTGCGTACGTTCCTCGTCCACTTCGAGGACGACGGCAAGGGAGAGAACAACGAGGGCCGTAGGGACCGCGCCGGACCCGTCCTTATCGCTCGATCAGATCCCACTTGTTCCCGTAGAGGTCCAGGAAGACGACCACGCGCCCCCACGGCTCCCGGCGCGGCTCCTCGGTGAAGCGGACCCCGGCCGCACGCATCGCATCGTAGTCGCGCTGAAAGTCATCGGTGTGCAGAAACATGAAGACCCGCCCCCCGGTCTGATTCCCGATGCGGCTCTCCTGCTCCGGAGTGGCGGCACGAGCCAGGAGCAGGGTAGCTCCGCCGCCGCCCGGCCCCACCACCACCCAGCGCTTCCCGCCTCCGAGATCCGTGTCCTCGACCAGTTCGAATCCGAGGCTGCCGGTGAAGAAAGCGATGGCCGCATCGTAATCCCGCACCAGGAGTGCCACTCCCGCAATCGTGTTCCCCAAGACGTTCCCTTCCATTCGCCGTTTTGAAGCGAAGAGCGAGCTGTGAGTAGTGAGAGGTGTGCCGCTCGCCAGGAGTTGCACCGCAGAAGAGGTAGCGGATGATGCGGAGATCGGAGGTAGACGGCGCGCGGCTCGCCTGCCAACGGGACGAACGGGGCCTCATTCCGCTTTCGTCATCCGGTCCTGTGCGGCTCATCTCTACCGCCGACACTCACTCGCCGCCACTCTCCACCCGGTTCCTCCCGGAGCGCCCCGGGATGGGCAGGGTCTCCACGTCCGGAGGAGGCGCCACACCGGGAATCGGCTTGTCACGGGCGCCGGCAGTAGCCTCATCGATCTGCGCGACCACAGTTCGCACCTGTTCCCGGAGGGCGCGGTCCGTTTCGCGCTCTCCCCAGCGGCGCAGACGTGACCGGAGAGCGGGGAGTGCTGCTCGGTCCCCCAGTGCGGCAAGCGCGTGGATTGCCGCGGCCCGCACCGGGCGCTCCGCATCCCCCAGCACGGCGCAGAACGGTTGTACCGCCGCACAGCCGAGCCCGATCGCCGCCGCCCATTCCCCCCGTGCGATGGCGAGCCACGCCGTCTCTTGCGGCGACTTCGGCGCCCACCCAAGAGCGTCCAGCGACTGCGCCGCGATCCGCCGGACCCTGTCGCGGGGGTGTTGCAGACAGCCCCGGAAGACATCCGCCGCGATCGGACCCAGGCGTACGAGCGCAGTTGCAGCAACCGCCCGGACTCCCGGATCATTGTCCGCCAGGAGGGCACTCAATGGCGCCAGGGTGCTCGGATCGCACAACTTCCCGAGCGCAACCACTGCGTTGCGCCGGACGAGCGCGTCCCGGTCGGACAGGAATCCACAGAGGGGAACCACCGCCGCGCTCCCAAATTGGACAAGGGCACGGACCGCCGCCCGCCGCACATCTCCTGACCGGTCCGCCAGCCGTGCCCCGAGCGGCGAGATCGCTCGTACATCGCAGATCCTCCCGAGTGCCTCGGCTGCACCGGCACGGATTTCCAGATCCTCATCTTCCAGCCGGACAAGCAACGCCTCCACCGCTCGTGGATCGCCCACCCGTCCGAGAGCCCGCACCACGGCCCGGCGCGTGGGGTTATAGGCGCATCCGACCCGGGCGAGGAGCGGTTCGAGAGCGCCGGGGTCCCCCAGCGCCCCCAGGGCGGTAATGGCCGCCTCGGAAACATCGGGGTCAGGATCGGTAAGGCTGACACACAGCGGGTGCAGAGCGCGTGCGTCCCCCAGGTTTCCCAACCCGCGTACGGCCGCGCGCCGGGTGACCCAGTCCTCGGAGCGGAGATCCGCCAGGTACAGGTCCCACGCACTCCAGCGCGACGGATCGCCCCTGTTTTCCGAAAGGCGAGAGCTCATGCGGGCCCTTTCTGCCCGCCGGGGTCGTCGTCCCGCAGTCCGGATCGGCGGCGCATACGATCCACAGTTGGATCCTCGGACGGGATGGGGAGAACCTTCCCATCGGGCACAGGGGCAGCGGACGGAATGGGGACGGCGCGCAGGTGTGCAGTGGCCTGCTCGATGCTGCGGATGGCGTTCGAGAGGGCGATGCGCAACAGCGGGTCCGTTTCCCGCGGGCCCCAGTGCCGGAGCCGCTTGCGGAGAGCCGGGAGCGCACTCCGAGCAGGAAGAGACCCAAGGGCATTGACGACAGCGCTGCGGACGCCCGGATCAGGATCGTGCAGAAAGGTGCAGAGCGTCTCAACGGCGCGCCTGTCCCCCAGCCAGCCCAACACGCGAGCGGCTGTCTGCCGCGCGGCGCCGCGCACCTGACCAAAGTGGCGGCAGATCCGCTCCACCCCAGGTGGGCCGATCCGCACCAACGCTTCGGCTGCGGCCAGGCGAACGTCGGCATCCGTGTCCCCCAGGCGAGCACACAGAGGCTCGACCGCGCTCGGGTCGCGGAGCTCGCCAAGAAGCGCCGCCACCGCTCGCCGGACTTCCCACGCAGTGTCGGTGAGGCAAGCACACAAGGGTTGCACCGCGAGCGGCCCAAAGCCCGCCATCGAAGACCACTCACATCGGGAGATTGCCAGTGCAACCTCCTCCGCCGGAGTTTCGGGCTGCCACCCCAGGCGTCCCAGAGCGTCCGCCGCCAACCGACGCACGTCGCCGTCGGAATCAGAGAGCCGACCGACGAGCAGCGCAACCACCTCCGCACCCGGACCACGCACGTCAGTAAATGTACCCGCCGCCGCCGTTTGCACCGCCGTATCCGACCGGCACGCGGCAGCAATTGGCCCCCTCACCCCCGTATCCCAAGAGCCACCCGCAGCGCCCGTTTCTGCCACCCGCTCCTGCGCGGTGACATCGGCAATCAGGGCGTGCAGCGGGCGTTCTCCCTGCGGATCGGCCACCTCGCCGAGGGCCTGGACCACGGTCCGGCGCACCACCGCCTCCGGATGGTCGAGCGCCGGACAGAGTGCCGGCACTGCCCGCGGATCGCCCAGTTCTCCCAGCAGGTCTGCGGCGGCGGCCGCCAGTGCGGGCACCGGGCTTCCCAGCGCCGCACACAACGAAAGCAGCGCTCCGTCCCCCAACCCGCGGACCACCTCGGAAGCGGCACGACGCCCGCCGGCGGCTTCGTCGCGGGAGTGCATCTTCAGCAGAAGCGGCACAACTTCATCGGGTGGCAGGCGACGAAGCGCGGCCACTACGTCTGCGTGGGCTGCGTCCGGCCCGGCGCCCAGACGGGCGCACAGCATCGTCGCCGCAGACTCTCCGATCTTCACCAGCGCCTCCTGCAACTCCCGCCGGACGAGCGGATCTGCGCCGGCCAGCACATCGGCCAGGGGGCCCGCCGCCGCCGGTCCCTCAGCGATAGCCGCCACCCAATCCTGCTGCGCGATCACGACCAGGGACTGCGCCTCGGGCCAGTCGGACTTCCAGCCCGCGCGGACGAGCGCCGCAGCGGCGACGGCCCGCACGAGACTCTCTCCGTCGTCGAGTGTCTCGTAAAGCTGTGGGATAGCACCTCGGACGCCGAGTCTCCCGAGCGCCGCCGCAGCCCGCCGCTCCGCCGACTGCGCTTCCAGATCCCGAAGCCAGCGCCCCTCTGCACCCGCGCTCACGGCGACTCCTCGCTGGGGGCCATCCAGGTCTCGTGGACGGTGAGCCACGCCAGATCCTGCCGCGCCTCACCCAACCGGAGAAACACGGCAGTGCTCAGGCGGGCAGTCCGGCTTCCGTCCCGGTGCTGGTGCTCCACATACCGGGCCACGACCGTTTCCGGGGTGGAAACCAGAACGTGAGTGTCCTCGACCCACAACCGGAATCCCGGACGGGACCCCCAACTCGCCTGCAGCATCTCCAGAAGTGCGGCGGAGCCCCACACATGCCCAACCGGCGTGATGAGAGTAAACCCCGGTGCGAGAACCTTCGCACACCGGTCCAGCTCCCCGGGCCCGCGCGGCGCGTCCCCGGTGAGCCAGGCCTGGAAGAAGCGGTGCAGTTCCTCGATTTCCCGCTGCACTGCCTGCGTGTCGGTCATGGTGAACCCCGTCTTCCGAGTTCCCTGCGCTGCGGTGCGCCCGGCTCACTCCAGGGTGGCGAGCCGGCGGAACAACTGGAGCGCCTGAGTGCGAGCTTCGGGTGTGAGAGTCGGGAGCGGCGGCCGCGGGTTTCCGCACGGAATTCCCTCGTCGGTAAGGACGGCGTGAAGTCCAGCGGCGCCGAAGGCGATGGTCACATCGTGGACGAGTTGCACAATGCGGAGCATCCCGGCCCGCGCCGCGTCCCACTGGCCCGCAGCAGCCGCGGCTTCGACCGCGCAGAACATCGGGAGCGCGATGTTCTGGGTGCTCCCGATCGTACCGTCCGCACCCTGAGCCTGGGAAGCAAGGAACGTCTCATCGGCGCCGCTGAGCACGTTGAGGCGCCCGCCACTGACGATCTTCAGGCGAGCCAACTGGTACGGGTCCCGATTTGTGAACTTGAGCCCCCGCACCTGCGGCACTTCCAGCAATGCCGTGGTGAACTCATCCACCGAGCAATTCGGCACCAGGAAGTTGTAGGCGTAGAACGGCAGGGGTGTTTCGGATGCCACACGGCGGAAATGGTCCATCGCCGACCGCAGCGAAGGCGGGTAGTACACCGGAACGACACTGCTGACCGCATCGGCGCCGATCTCGGCCGCGTGTCTGGCCAGCTCCAGGCACTCTTCCAGGCGCACGCCGCCCACCTGCACCATCACCGGCAACCGCCCGGCCGAGGCGCGCACGGCTACTTCCGCCACCAACTTTCGCTCCGCGACCGTCATCAGCGGGCCCTGACCGGTACTTCCACAGAGATAGAGCCCTCCGGCCCCCTCGCGCACGAACTTCTCCACCAACGGGCCCACGCTCTCCAGGCGAAGCTGCCCCTCATCCCCCATCGGGGTCACCATCGCGGGCCACACGCCCGAAAACCAGTCGAATCTCGCGCTCATTCGTCGTCCCTTCCCATTCGAATACAGGCTGGAGAGTGATTCCCTCTTCCCTCTTCCTATCTCCTATTCCCCTCGAGTTTCCGGTAAACCCGCGGCCGATTGACCGCGGAACCTGCAAGGCAGAGCACCCACCGACCTCCCGTTGTTGTACCGTGCGCACTTCCCACCCGGAGGGACATTGGACATGCGCCCCCTGATCCCGCTGATCACCAACGTCCTCTGTACTCCCCTCGCCCGGTCCCCGTCTGCGCCAACGACGCCCTGCTACAACTGCTCTGGACACGTGTGTCGAGTGTTTGCGTCGCGTCTCGCGGCGTCTTGTTCGGCACGTTGCTCGACTTCGGTGTGTTGGAGACGGAGAGCCGCCGTGTCCTCGCCGTGCTCGCGCAGGGCCACTGGCAGATCGTGGCCGTGGGCTCCGTGGCCTGCCAGCGCGGGCCCGGCAGCTCCACCCGGAACGGGCCCTGGCGGAGACCCCGCCAGCTGGCCCCCACGCGGCTTTGCTGCAATCGGTCGTGTGCGCCGTGGAAACCACCAATTCGCCCTGTTCGACGCCGGTCTCATCCCGAAGGCGCTATGGGAAGCCGGGACTCCGCGCTGGGTGGTGCGCCTGCAGACCAGGTGCAGCCTGCGTCGCTCCGCGTCGGCTCTCTATCGCGGCCGGGGGCGGCGTCCCCAGCTCGAGGCTGCCGTCCGGGCGTTTCCGCGTACCTACGGCGAGCACCCGCACCCGACTACCCCGCCCGATCGCGCAGAGCACTGGACCTCGGACGGATGGACGTTACGGGCGGAGTTCTGGGACGGCGTGGTCCCTCGGGAAGACCTGCCACAGGCGACGCCATTCACCGTGGTCACCGTGCATGACCTGCGGTATGGACGCCCGCTCCTGCTGGGGGTGCAGGAACTGTCCCCGCGAGGAGAGGAAGCACACGCGGCCTCCCGGGATCGCTGGCCAGTGGGAGTGGTTCCGCTCGCCGCCAAACAACTGCTGGGCACGGGCCGCCAGTTCGTGTCTGCCCGCGAAAGCGTGTCACCCCCGAGCTGAGCCTGCGCGGCGGGAGCATCCTGAACCACCTGGTGTCACCACGCCAGCGGCGCCGCTGCGGTGGCGGGGCCGGAACTGCCGGCCAACGGGAGGGCGGTTCCGGCCCCGCCTGACGGCGGTACATTGGCGCGATTTGCCGTCCCTGCCCGAGTCGATTCGCACAAAACGTCCCGTAGCGGACCAATTGCCGAAGGGGCAAGCGGGTGCCTCCGGCCGTCAGCCGGCGCGCTCTTGGGCACTAACCGCGCAGAACGTCGGGGCGGAGCCCCGACGTTCCGACCGTGCTCACGCACAATCGACATCCCTGAGTCTGGTGCAACCCGCACCGGACCGCGCCCCTTCGTGCTTTGCCGAAAACCAAAGGTGCATGAAGTTCAAGACACACATCAGAACCGGATGGAGGCCGCGAGCGCCACGTTGCGGGGGTGGGTGTCCGGGTCGCCGCCAAGGATGGTGTGACTGTGCGCGGGCGTTTCGGGAATGGGGTGGACATGGCCCCGGTCGTTTGCGCCGCATAAAATGGCCGGAACCCGGTGAAGCCCAATGTCTCCGCCCCTATCGGCATGATTACCTGAGCCTTCACTCTGGACGTTATGCGTTATTCCGTGGGAGTGGTTCTGGTTCTCGTCCCCAGTGCTACCCCCGTGGTTGTGCTGTCCATTCCGCTCGGTCGTGAATTTCGCGCGCGGCATGGCGGTCGCCCAGTCCTGGAACGACCCCAGTGCCCTGCCTGCATCCACGAGTCCGTCGGGCCGGTGGCCATCATCCCAGACCCGGAGGAACTCGCCGCGGAGTTCCGGCACCCTAAACGTGGTGACCCCGTCACCGCCGAAGGTATTTCCGAGCACGCCGGCCAGATCCTTGAGATGGGCATTGAGGGGATCGGTGATGTCGTACTCGCGCCCGTCGCAGGGGATGCAGTCCGAGGGTGGGGCCGAGCTGGGGCTCAGCACGATTAGCCCGACGTCCTTGCGGAGCAGGCTCTGGATAGTGGTCTGAAGGGCGGTAATGGCCTGGGCGGCCTCTTCGATGGTGGTAACGGGCACGGGGGATGTCCTTGGAACGTGAACTGACGATGTTCTGCGGAAACGACCAATATTGTGAAGCGACTTTGATCAAGAAGTAGACGGAGGCTTTGACCGAACGAGTCTCGGAGCCACCTACCTCCTGGATGACCATACCTGTGGTTTCCCGGGCGGTCCGGTAGCGGTCGACGTCGAAGCGGGCAACCTGCAGGCCGCCGGCGATATCCGAACTGCCCGTATGGGTCCAGCTAACGGTGTAGCTTCGTACCTTCAGTTGATGCGGACATAGTAGAAGATGGCGACGTTCCTTGGCCGGGTCTCCACTCCCCCGGTTTCAGGAGCGTCGGTGGTGTCCTTACTCGCGTTGGGAGGACCCACCCTGAACTGTCCGCCAGCAACGTCGTAGTTATCCGAGCCGATAGCATTGCCTATACTGGATCGGACCCGATGACGATGGCTTCTTAGATCGTCTGGCTGGTAGCTGCCTCGCTGCCGGTTATCTGGATCGCCGATGGATCCGGCAATCGCGGGCTGGCCCTGATCGAACGTGTTGAGCCCGCGCAAGAACCGACCGCGCAATTCAGGGACGTTCCGTTCGCCGGTCACGGCCTCGAATCTGGAGCCGGTTACTTGCCGTCCGTCCGCCGGACACCATTTGGACCTGGGGCTCCAGGCATTTCCCTCGGGGTTAGTGACGTTGTTTCTGGCTGCCGCCTGAAACTCACCCCACGCCAAATAGGAGGCGACGATCGTCCCAACCGGGACCTGAGCCTCGGCCTCCACCAGACGCCCCTCCTGCTGCGTCCCTCTCTCGATCTCCGCTTGCAGACTTTCCTTCAATTCCTGCAGCATGATCGCCTGTGTCTGCACCGTCGTCTTGAGCGCATTGATCTCTTGCTCGAAGTCCATAGACTTGGGTCTCCCTCAAATGTAGAGTAGTGTCCGCGCCAGGGTCCACGACTTTACGGCCGGCCGAGTGCTACGAAGTGGATCTCCACCTTGAAGTCGGCGGGCCGAAGGAAGTCGCCCATTGCGTTGGCCAACCGTACGCTGTAGGTTCCGAAGAGGGGCCGCGTCTGCCATTGAGTAGATCGAAACGCACCCGGAGAGAGGAAGACACCGCGGTCAAGGTCGTCCTCACTCTTCATAGGTTGCAGCGGAACTGTGATCCTGACGCGGGCGCCAAGATGCTCAAGGTCCCGCACCCAGATATCGGGCTCAGCCTCCTGGCGCATGAGCATCTTCAGCGGCGTACCGGGGCGGAGTCCCCCGTTGTCAACCACTTTGAGCAGGACGCCCAGGAGTCGGATGCGAGGGGAGCCGGCATCGTCCCACGCCGGGAAGGCCTCGCTTTCAAGATAGGTGGTCCCGGTCTGCTGGCGAATCCGGCCATTCGCAGCGACGGAGTCGGTGAAGGCGGAGAAGGGCAGATTCTTCACGTAGTCGAAGGGCGCGTCCGGGTTGTCGGCACCCGCGCGGCGAATCTGAAACATCACCCCGCCGAGCAGACGCGTCAGGTCACTCCTGGTCTGAAACTTCAGGCAAGGATAGGGTTCATTTCCGATCGCTGTGAAGAAGTCCCGGAGTCGGTCCTGCTCTCTGACGTTGAGGGCGGCGCTGAAGTCCGCGAACTGGAGGGTGGTGATGGGGCGCGGATCCTCCACGAGGCCGATGTTCCACTCGGTCTGCGCCAGTTTGAGAAGCTCGCGTCCGAGCTCGATTTGAGCCCTGGTCGGGACAAGGAATGTCGGCGCAAACGCTTGCGGCGGGGCACCCGGCAACCGCTGGAGCCGCTCGCTCAGCTCATAGAGGTTCAGGAGCTGCCACCACTGCGCCAGGAGGGTGTTCGCCTTGGTCAGGCACCAGACCCCCACCGCCTGCGCGATGCGCTGCTGGTCGGGGTTGAGCTCCCCATTTCGGGTCCACTCCACCAGAGCTCTCTCGGCGCGCTTGAGCGCGATCTTGCGGATCTCGATCTCGATCCGAGCAGCCGCGGCAAGGGATCTCCTGGCTTCTACCAGGCTCTGCTGCGCCGCCCGGCGGCGCTGGGCGATCTCTATGCCGAACTCTTCGATCCGGATCTGCTGCTCGGCGGCCAGAACGGCTTCCGCGGCGGCGTTCCCCATCTCGGCAGCGGCCTGCGCGTCGCTGCGGGCGGCCAGCTCCTCCAGTTCGGCGGCCTTCCGTCTGAAATGCTGGACGTACTCCTTCACCTTCGTCTCGTCGAGTTGGGCCTTCAGGGCCACCAGATCGTTCTCGGCGTCCTCCATCGCCTTCGCAGCGTCGTCGATGTTCTTGTTGAGGTCGCCCACCACCCGGGTCAGGTTGTCGTTGAAATGCTGGTCGTTCTCCGCCTCAGAGAGCTGGTTGGCGAGCTCGTCCGCCTTTCCGGGCGTCGTCAGAAATCCGATCTTCGCCCGCGCGAGCTCGGTCTTCCGGCGAAAGTCGACGATCGCCCTCACCACCTCCTCCGGCATCGCGATGGGGGGCAACGGCATGCTGTTGGGGCCGGTTGCGGCCAGCACCTTTCCGGTCAACTCGTCCAGCACCTCAGCGACCTCAGCCTCGCCCTTGCGCACCTCCCGCGAGATTCGCTCAGCGAGTCGGTCGCGCTGCTCAAGCAACTCGTTCTTCAACTCCGCCAGGATGCCTCTAGCCCGCGGGTTGCTCTTCTCAACGTCCGCGATCAACTGCATCATCGTCTTCTCGAGGCTCCGGCCGGTCTCCTGGGCCTCTTTCAGCAGCTTCCTGATCTCAGATTCCGCCTGCGAGGTGTCCACGCGCAGTACCACGGCCACCCCCTTGACCGCCTCCTCGCCTCGCTTCTTGAAGGCTTGCCAGCCCGCTTCAACGAGTTGCCTCTCCGCCGCCTCCCTCAGGTTCTGGATGAGGCCGGGCTCTGGATCCGGTACTCCCAGCGCGAGGAAGATGTCCCGGGTACCGGTCTCCTTCGCCAGAAAGGAGACGCCGAGCCGGAACGCCTGGCGGGAGACGGCGTCGATCGCCCGCTGCGTCGCTTCGTCCAGCTCGATGCCAAGCTTCTCCTTGAGCACCAGCGCGGCGTCTCCGAGCGAGTCAGCCATCACGTTGCCGATGCAACGCTCGGCGGCCGCGATGCCGCCTTTCAGCGCCTCAGTGAACTTGCCCCCGGTCGCCAGATCACCCGCCTGCTTCGCGTGCATAATCGCGCCGGCCCAGTCCCCCGACTGTGCGGACTTCACTGCCTGGATCGCAGTCTCGGCGATAGCGACCAGATCCACGCCCGTAAAGTATATGGAAACCAGCGACCCGATTTTCTTGATGATGGAGATAAGGGCGCGATGGCTCTGCCTTTGCCGGTGGCGATCGCGCGCGTCACTCTCGAACTGCCGCAGATTCTGGCGCGCCTCGCCGATCTGCCTGCGCAACCTTGGGAGTGTCCCCTCCTCACCTCCATCGCCGACCAGCGCCTTGATCTGCTCCTCAAGAATCTTGAGCTGGCCGGCGAGCTGGCGCTCTGTCTCAAGCTCGATTTGCAGAAGGGCCTCCCTGGCCTCTGCCTTCTGGCCTGCGCCAGCGGCGGCGTAACGGTGCGCCGCCGCCCTGTATTTCGCCTCGGTCGTGCGGAACTCCGCGATCTGCTTGCGGACGGCGGCCGTGGCCTCTTCTATATTCAGCGCGTCGAGGGTGAAGCTCTCCGCCTCCACGATCCTGTCGCCCGCCTCCGCCTCCTGCTCTGCCTGCAGTA
This sequence comes from Actinomycetota bacterium, assembly GCA_005805375.1. GTDB lineage: Bacteria > Armatimonadota > SYMT01 > SYMT01 > SYMT01 > SYMT01. Next base: position 777 of record SYMT01000329.1, on the reverse strand, counting down.
CGGCCAGGCTCCGCTCGTCGATGGCAGCTTGCAGGTCGATCGTGCGGCTCTTGATCGCGTTTAAGCCGCCCGCCACACCCTCGATCCGCAGCATCTCGGCAACCTGCGACTGGATGTCCTCAAGGTAGGTGAGCGGCCACTCGACGGCGGAGGCTGTCCAGTCTTTGCCGAGCGCGATCTGGTGCATACGCATCCGGCACTCATCTATGAGATCTTTCCGTTGCTCGTCGAGCGCGGCACCCATTAGCCCCAGCCCCACTATGAACGAGTCGTCATCCTTGCCGAGAAGCTCCAGAACAAGAGCGTAGAGCCTGCGCGCGCGCTCGATCTCGGCCACCTGGTCCGCGGTGAAGCCCGACACGATAATGCGCGGTCCTGCCGTGCGATAGGAGATATCGGCGCGCCACTGGAGAGCGGCAGCAGTCATGATCCGTACGGCACGCCGGTGGTCCGGATGGAGGAACGCGTTTGTGCTCTCCCGCGCGATGGTGCGCTCCGGGAGCAACGCAGAAACCTCGGCGATCGGCGAAGGGATCCCGTCGGGCACGTCCCCCACGGCGAGGTCGAACTCCTTGACGATACCCTGCGCAATCGCCAGCTTCCAGACCTCATCACTCGTCCGGACCAGATGCTCGACGCTAGCAGCCTGTCGGAGAAGAAGTGGAGGGGTTCGCCAAGCAGCCTACTCCGGCCCCAGGAGCCCCGCTACGGGGTCAGTTTCTCGGCGGTCACGCCCGCGTCCGCATCCGGATCCCGTCCGGGGGACCCGCAGACCTG
>SYMT01000328.1 GCA_005805375.1 Actinomycetota bacterium | reverse complement strand
TCCGGCCTCAAAGCCGTGATGCTGGCGGATCAGGCCATACGCGCGGGAGACCTCACCATCGCGGTCGCCGGCGGGATGGAAAGTATGTCGAATGCGCCCTACTTGCTGCCGCAGGGCCGGCGCGGGTATCGCCTGGGCCACGGGGAACTCGTGGACTCGCTGATCCGGGACGGCCTCTGGGATGCCTACCACGACTACCACATGGGGGCGACAGGTGAGCTTTGCGCCCGCCTTTGCGATGTCAGCCGCGCCGATCAGGATGAGTACGCCGCGCAGAGCTATGCGCGGGCACTCGCAGCCCAGGCCGCCGGCGCCTTCAGCACCGAGGTCGTGCCGGTCGAGATCCCCGGGCGCAAGGGCGCGACCCACGTGCTCGTGGACGAAGAGCCCCGTCCCACCCCGCTCGACGCCCTGGCCCGCCTGCGACCCGCCTTCGACCCGCAGGGGACCATCACTGCCGGCAATGCCAGCAAACTCAGCGACGGCGCTGCTGCCGTTTGCGTGGTGGATGAGGAGGAAGCAGAGCGGCGCGGACTCACGCCACAGGCACGCATCGTCGCCGCGGCCACGCACAGCCGGGAACCGGAGCACGTGATGCTCGCGCCCGAGGGGGCGGTTCGGGAGTGTCTGGCGCGCGCCGGCTGGCAGGACGCAGACCTGTATGAAATCAACGAGCCCTTCGCGGCGGCCTCCGTTGCCCTGATTCGCCGCCTCGCCCTTGACCCGGAGCGGGTAAACATTCATGGGGGTGCGGTAGCCCTGGGCCATCCGATCGGCGCCACGGGGTGCCGTATCCTGGTCACCCTGCTGGCTGCCCTGGAGCGCCACGGGTTACGCCGCGGCGTGGCCGCGCTCTGCCTCGGTGGCGGGGAGGCCGTCGCCCTCGCGGTCGAACGTGATTGAGCGCGCCGGGAGAGGCGCGGAAAGCCGGAGCGCGGAAAACTGGGGTTGGACCGATCCGCGCTCGAACTCGAAACTGAGGTGCCTCATGTCCCGTCGTGCGTACCGCTTTCCCACCAGGCCCGTCCAGGTGCGACCGCCCAAGCCCGTCATCCGCGAATTCAACGATCGCGGCTGGCGGTGGCTCTTCGGCGACGTTTCCCTCGTGATCTGGTTCCTGCACACCGTGGCCCACGATATTGCCACGCGCCTGGACGCCGCGCGCGCGGACCCGGTGGAACGCAGTTTCCTCCCCCCGGATCTACGGAAGGCCGAGAGCGACGTGATCTGGCGCATCCCGTACCGAATCGGCGATCCCGAAGAGGGGCGCTTCCTCTGGATCATCGTCCTGTTGGAGCAGCAGACGCTGCCGGATCGGGAGATGTCGCTGCGCCTTCTGATCTACATGACCCGCTTGTGGGAACGGGAGCGGGCGGCGTTCGACCAGGCCGCAGTACTGCCGGAGGATCGGCACTACACGCCGATCCTGCCCGTGGTGTTTTACACCGGCACGGAAGTGTGGAAGTTCTCGCCGCGTCTGCTCGAACTGATGGACTGCCCGGAGGAGGTCGCCCCCTGCATCCCGCAGTGGGAAACCCTGTATTTGCCGCTGCGCGAGGCGGCAGACAACCAACTCGCGGCGGCGGGACCGTTGGCGCCGGTGCTGCGGGTAATGCAGCAGGACGGAAGGCGCGGGGAGGGGTTCCAGGAAACGCTGGCGGCGGGGCTGGCCGAATTGAACGAAATGCCGCCGGAAATGGTCCTGCAGTGGCTGCGGCTGGTACACTTTCTGCGGATGGTGTCGCACCACCGGCGGGGCGCGCGGGAGCGACCGGCGCTGGACGAAATGATAGTGCAAGCGGCGGAGCGGTCGAAGTTCCGGCGGACGGCAACACGGGAGTTGGCAATGACGGAGAGAACCTACGCGGAAGTACTGCGAGATGAAGGCAAGGCCGAGGGCAAGGCCGAGGGCAAGGCCGAGGGCAAGGCCGAAGGGAAAGCCGAAGGCCTGATGGAAGGGACGGCTGCGGAGGCGCGATCGTTCCTGGAAGAGTTGCTGCAGGCGCGGTTCGGGCCACTGCCGGGAGGGGTGCGAGCCCGGATCGAACATGAGACGCGGGAGAGCTGCCGCGAATTGGGCCGGCGGCTGTTGGGCGCGCGCTCGCTGGCCGATCTCTTCCCGCTCTGAGTGGGCTTTGCAACCGAGCGTGTCTGCGCCTGCAACTACGCGTCCAGGAGTGGGTCATAACTCGGCGGGGGGGCCGATGACCAGGTGGCACAACACGCGGAGAGACCCTCCCGCAGCCGGAAGGACGCCGTTTCGACCGCAATTCCCGGAGCCTGTCCTGAGCAATTTGACGGCGACTCAGAATGCCGATGACATGCACCGAACTTGCGTGGACAGACTGCCGCACCACCCCGAACGCCGACCCCACCATGCCACTTTACTCTGAAGCACACGACCGAAACCCCCAGATTTCAGTCCCTCTCCAGGTCGGCGTTGTCGGCGCGGGGACGATGGGCGCGGGCATCGTCCAGGTGTTTCTGGGCGCGGGCGACCAGGTCGTGCTGGTGGACGTCTCCGCCGAGCAATTGACGCGCGCGCGCACCCGGATCGTGGACGGCCTCCGCCGCTGGGAAGCGAAGGGGCAGATTGCCAGCGCCGAGGCTGCGCTGGCCCGCCTCTCCTTTGCCGGCGATGTACACGCGGTGGCCGCGTGTCCGTGGGTGATCGAGGCGGTTGCGGAAGAATCAGGAGTCAAGCGAGCCGTATTCGGCGACCTGGGCGCCGTGTGCCGGCCGGACGCAATTCTGGGCAGCAACACCTCGTCCCTTTCCATCACGGCGATGGGCGCCGCGTCGGGAAGACCGGAGCGCACGCTCGGGCTGCACTTTTTCAATCCGCCACCCCTCATGCGCCTGATCGAGATCGTGGCGGGTTTGCGCACTGCGCCGGAAGTGGTGGAAGCAGCAACCGCCCTGTGCGTGCGTCTGGGGAAGACTCCCGTGCGGTGCAAAGACCGGCCCGGGTTCCTCTCGAACCGCATCCTGATGCCAATGGTGAACGAGGCCTTTCGCGTGTTGGAGGAGGGAGTTGGCGAGCCGGAGGCGCTGGATCACGTGTTCCGGTTGGGGATGAACCACCCGATGGGCCCGCTCGAACTGGCGGATCTGATCGGTCTGGACGTCTGTCTGGCGATCCTGGAGGTGCTCCACACTGAATTGGGGGATCCCCGTTTCCGACCTGCCCCGCTGCTCCGGAAACACGTGGAGGCAGGTTGGCTGGGCCGCAAGACCGGGCGCGGGGTCTATACCTACCCCGCGCGCCCGGACGATCCCGGGTAACCGAACAGAGCACGCCAGCCATGCGACTGAGCGTATCCTCAATCCGGAACCGGCCGGCACGGGTGGTTGCGCGGCGGCGCCGAGCAGTGGAAACGATCGTGCCCGGCCTTAGACTGTCGTTCCGGCGGCTTGCTGTGGCGGCAGTAGCCCTCGCGGCGGCAGCCATGCTGCCTCTCGGCGCGTGCTTCGGGCCGACCTGGCGATCGGTGCACTTCCATTCGGATCAGCCCGACTTTCTGCGCCTGCCGCCGCCCTGGCTCGGAACACCCGGGGCACGGCGGGCACTCGCGCCCGGTACGGAGTACGAGGTGGCGCCAGGCGCCCCTCCCCCTGGAGACCCGGCGCCGCTGGAGCAGCAGGCGCGCCGGCAGGAAACCACGGGGCAGTTCCGGCAGGCGGCGGACACCTGGGAGCGTTGCTGGGATGTGTGGGAAGGTCCGCTGCATGCCGGTAGCCCGGACGGCGCGGTTCCCGCGGGCCTGAAGGGCCTCCTGGATCGCACGCGCGCCCTGCGGGCGTGGCGTGGTCCGGAGGACACGCCGGGCCTCCGGGCCTACCTGACGGCCCGGGACGCCGTGAACAGCGGCGATCCGGGGCGTGCCCGCAGGGCCATTGACCGGATCCCGGGCGACCGCTACCGAGCACGTGCAGAGTACCTTTCGGCGGCGCTGGAGTTCCGTCGCACGGACCCGGCCGCCGCACGCCGGGCCTTCGAGACCCTTGTGCGGCGCCGGCCCGACAATGCGCTGGCGGCCTACATGCTGGGGCGGATCCTGCTCACCCCGTACCTGACGGAGGATGCACGTTCCGCAGCCATCCCCGATCGGGTGCGAGTCGCGGATCTACGCCGTGCCATCGCCGCTTTCGACGCGGCCCTTCGTGCTGCCCCCACCGGTCGCCTGGCGCTGGAGGCGCACGGCCTGGCGGGAGCGTGTCTCTATCGCCTGAATGACTTTTCCGGCGCCCAACTCCGCTACTGTCGCCGCCTGGGGGCACTGCGTCCGGGCCAGGAGCACCTGCCTACCTGGACCTCCGTCCGCTGGTGCCTGCGGCGCATGACACAGGCGGAACACGAGTGGTTCCGGCAGCAGGCGCTTGCGGAACCGGCCACTGCCTGCGCCTACCTGGACCTGCGGCTGCACTACGGCCGCGTTTCCGAGCGCACCAATCTACAACTCGGCGTCTTCGCGCTCCGCCTGCTTGCACGGCATCCGGATGCCGCTGTCTCGGGAAGGGTGCTGGCACGTCTCGCGGAGGTAGATCGCCGGGCGGGCCATCCGGAGCGGGCGGTGGAACTGGCCCGGTGGGCTCTGAAGCGCCTCCCACCCGGCGCGGACCAGGATCAGGCCCGGTGGAACCTGGCTCTGGCGCTGCGGGACCAGGGTCGCCGGGCAGAAGCCCGCGCCGCTCTCACGCGGATCGCGGACGCGGGCCACCTGCCCAGGCTCCGCCGCGGGGCGCACGAGGCGGCTGCTGTCCTCTCCGAAGAATTGCGGGATTATCCGACTGCGCTGTACCACTACTTCGCGCTTGAGTACCAGTTCGACTACGCCTATGTGGCGGACTGCCTGGCGGAACCCGCCGACCTGGCCCGGTTCCTCCGGCGTTACCCCGGCCACCCGCGCGCGAACCTCGTTCGGTACTCCCTCGGCTTCCGCCAGATGCGGGTCGGTGACTACGCCGCAGCCATCGCGACCTTCCGGGTCCTCGGCGACTGGCTTCGCATAGCCGAAGCGAAGTTCTCGGCCGACACGAGCCGGCACGGCCCGCGCCTCCCCCCGCTTGAGGTGGCCCTCCGGCTGCGCGACCTGGAGGCCGCCGAGCACCGGGTGTCCACTCCCGCCGCAAAGGCCAGGGCCGCCTACGCGGCTGCCGCGCTCCTCTTTCGCCAGCGCCACCTCGCTTTCTACAACGCTGCCCTCTGGACCGGACAGCGAGTCTACGCGCTGGATCTGGGAGGCGCCCACAACGTGTCCCGGTCCTCAGTAAGCCCTGACGCACGCGAGAAGGCCCGTCTCCGGCGCTACCAGGAAGAGCACGCCGCCGCCTACCAGGCGCTCCGACGTTTCGCACGGGTCGCAGAGCAATACCCCAGCACGCCCGAAGCGCCTCGCGCCCTCTACTCGGCTGCGCTTTGCTGCACGCTCCTGCCTTCGGTCGAGCGCTGGTGGGGCGATCCGAATCACTTCCGGGCGACGCAGGAGGCGATGCGCTTCTACCGGCGGCTCCAACGCGACTACCCCCGGCATCCGCTCGCCGCGGCCGCCAGGAAATTCGGAGGTCCCGCGTAGGAACGCAGGGACAAAGAGAACGTATCAACTGCAAGCAAAGCGGCTATACAGGCACTGAGGCGCCGCGATCGGTGCGATCGAATCAGGGCGCCGGCTTCGCTTCAGTGAAAGGGATCGGAACATGGTCAGGGGTTCGGTGCTCTTCCTCTTCGCCCGGCTCGGGGTGATATTGCTCGGCATGATTTTCCCGCTGAGTCTGGCACGCATCGCCGCCGCCCACACGCGGCTCGCGCCGGTTGCGGTAGATGCCTTCGGCGTACCCACTCGTGCTTTGATCAATGCACTTGGCGATGACAAAGATGACGACAAGGACGACGACAGCAGCGACGAGGATGAGGACGACGACGGGAAGGACGATGACGCAGACGAGGATGACGACAATGACGGCATCCGAGACGATCGTGACAGTGATGACGATGATGATGGCATCCCGGACCGGGAGGATGAGGACGACGACAACGACGGCACGGTGGACAGCGAGGACGACGGCGTCACTGATGACGACGATCTGGACGACGACGGGCGCTCGAACCTGAACGACACGGATGATGACGGCGACCGCCGCCTTGACGGGCGCGATCCCGACGACGACAATGACGGCGTGCCGGACAATCGGGATATGGATGATGACAACGACGGCCTGCTGGATGACGAGGACGACGAAGACGTAGACGACGACAATTTCGACAATGACGGTCTCTACAATGAGCAGGACGGTGACGACGACAACGACGGCATCCTGGATCCCGCGGATCCGGACGACGACAACGACGGCCTGAGTGACATCCGCGATCCCGACGATGACAACGATGGCCTGCCGGACCGTGTGGACAACGACGAAGATGGCGACCGGCGTGCCGACGGGGCGGACGGCGACCTGGACGACGACGGCCTCGCAGACCGATCGGACGCGGATGACGACAACGACACCATTTCTGACCGCAGCGATCCGGACGATGATGATGACGGCACTCCTGATGCCCAGGACATCGACAAGGATAACGACGGCCTGAATGCGGCGGACGATCCGGACGATGACAACGACGGTGTGCTGGACCGCGCTGACCCGGACGATGACAACGACGGCATTCCGGACCGGACCGATAGGGATTGACCGGCACAATCCCTGGCGGGCTCACACGCCCCGAAATCGTCAATTCGGCGCGTCTTGCCGTCGCGGTGGCCTCGGGTGATTGACCGGCCCGTCGCCTCTGCACCACCCGTACCGAAACCGGCAGGCGCATTCCGGTTTCGGCCTCTCCAGCTTGTCTGCGTTGCCGCACTCTGGTCGCTCGGACAGTACTTCGCCGGTGCGCTCCACGCGCCGCGGCGGATCGCCGTCGGGGTGGAACACCGCCTGTTTTCCATCCCACCCGGTGGGGTACGACTGCTGGAGTCGCCGGCGGGAGGTCGCTGGAGTCTCTCTGTGCCCCACGGCTTTCAACCAGGCGGCCTCCCGGCTCCCAATTCGGCGGGTCGAAGCTCAGTGCCGGCCTGGTTGGAGGCTGCAAACCAGCGCCTCCGCGCCTTCCGGTGGCCGGGCCGGCCCTTCCACCCACGCACTCTGAGTGCTGACGGTACGCCCGGCACCTGGCTGCTGGAGGGAGATCGCCTGCGCCGCACCTGGCGCTATCCGGCCGACCGGTGGCCTGCAGAACGCTACCTGGCGTTCGACGCCACCGACAGCTTTGCGCACCTGCCCGGCCGCATCCTGGACCTCGTGTCCCGCAAGACCCTCCGCCTGGAAGACCTGCCGGGGTTGCAACTGACGCCCGATTGGTACGACCTGGAGTTACCGGTCCCGGGTGAGGCCGACGCCATCTCGGCCGTCCGCTCCGAATGGAACGAGCCCGACCCGGTCGAACTCAGTGCCACGGCTGTCCGTGGTCCGGAGGGGGTGTTGTTCTATCTGGTCGGCGGCCTCGAGTACGTCGAAGATCCAGGAGCATCACCAAGCACCCTGGTCGTGCAGAACCCACCTCCGCTGTACGCCGTGTCAACCGCAGCGGCGCCCCGCGTCCTCACACTCGCCCTCCGTGTGCAATCGTTTGCAATGGGTCGAGACCAGCGCACCCTGTTCCTGTGGCGGGACGGTGCGCTGTGGCGCCTCGACCTGCGCCGGTCCATCCCGGATCTCCTTCGCGAGTCTCAGTAACAGCGTACGGTGCGGCCGAATCACTGGCCGGCCACCTGCCGATGTCCCCATTCCCACGCCTCGCTTCACCTACCGTCTTAAGTTCTTGAGGTCCTCGCGCGCCGGCGCCGGAAGCCGAAAAGTCAACTTTACGGTTTCATATTCCCCCACGGTGACCCGGAGTTGTTGCGCGTTTCGGGGGAAGCGGAGGTGGACAGTGGATCCGTTGCCGCCGTGGGGGTAAAACGCAGTGATGGCCACCGCACGACCCCGGTCGTCCACCGCCCGCACCACGCGATGCCGACGACCCTCGTGATGCTCCCAGATGACCAGTTCGGCGGTGTCCTGCCCATCTGCCTGCAAGCGCCGGGACCCCAGCAGGAAGTTGGCGGAAGGCACCTGGGGAAGAGGTTGCTCCGTGCGCCTAGACGGGGCCGGGAGGGCGATCCACGAGTCAACCGTACGGATCGGCATGCTGGTCCAGGGACGGCACCAGCGGAGCCGGAGATCGAAGGCCGTCTCTCCCGGCACGGGGGGAGGTGTGATAGAGACCGCGGCGCCACGACTTTTCGGGCGGGCCGTATCCGGGGAGTGTAAGAAGAAGCCGAACTCGTTTCCGGTAGCATCCGTCAGGCTCCCGATGTCGGGCTCCCAACTGCGGACGGGCTGCCCGTCCCGTTCGACACGATACCGCAGGGTGCCGGTGGTGCTCCGGCGAGGAACGTCGCCTGTTGAAAGCGATGCCACTTCCCACCCATCCACGACGAACTTCAGCCCACAATACCGAGCAACGGCCGGAAGGTGGCCGGCAGGCCACGCCGGATAGGGGCGGAACGCCGGATTGGCGATCCGAAACTCGGCCACGCGTGTCCTGTGCGGGCGGACGCCACGACGATGCGGCCGCCCATAGGACACAAGGTAGACCCGTACCGTGATGGTCCGCTCGCGGCGCGGGACGGCACTGAAGACTTGCCCGACGAGAGCCCTGGGAGGGGACTGACGTCCAGCTACATCAACGCGAAACCAAATGGAAGCGGCGATTGCCGGGCCGCCGGTGCCCACGGCGGCGACTTCGATGTTGGAGTACTCGGGAACCCACGGACGTCCCAGTCCCCCGACCCGCTCCACGGCGCGACCCGATTGCTCGAACCACAGCGTGAGGTCCTTCGTCGGCCCGGACGACAGTGCTCGCGACGAGAGGGGTACCCGGGTCGGCCCGAGCCCCACCAAGGAGGGGGGAAGCACCCGGGCGAGATTTTCCTGCCAGGGTGCTCCCAGGTAAAAGGGAGGCGCATTCCCGGCGGTCGCCCCGAGGAAGCGCAGGCGTGTGCCGTCCGGCAGGCGGGCCATGCGCCCAGGGGGAACCGAGCAGATCCAATACGCAACGACGCCCAGCGAAACAACGCACAATCCTCCCGTCGTGACGGGGAGAATCCAGCGGCGAACGCGGGGCAGGAGGTTGGGGGACATGGGCGCAGAGTGCATCACATACCGTCCAGGCGTCGGGCGGAATGCCGCAACCCACCGCCTGAGCATGAGAACGCTCAGCCCAGCCCGCCCGGTTACAGCGGCTGCCTACCCGAGGCATCAGCCAACGGCGGCACAAGGCGCCGCCGTTCGGGGAAAATCCCCCTCGACACACGCCTGCCAGCTATCCGGCAGGCGACCATGCGGCTATCCCCCCAGAGAGCGCGCCCGCGGATCAGGCGGATGAAGGCACGACGGGGTGCAGCAGGGCAGTCTCTGTTCCGAGGCCCGTTCTGCCGGGGGATTGCCGCAGGCAGGCGGTCCTCGGACGAGCCCCCAGCAGTTGGCCTGCTCCGTGTCGTCCACTTTCGGCGCCTCCCCCAAGATGCGGAGCAGACGGGCTGCCATCCCGGCAGCCCGTCCGCGGTGCACTCGAGGGTTGACGGCTAGTCGCCGCCCGGAAGCTCGCTCCGGTTGCGGGTCAGTTCGTCCAGTTCCGCGCGATCGAACTCGAGCGGAGTCGCCAGGAGGCGCCGGGCGCCGCGGTACCGCCGGTCGTAGTAGCCGGTCAGTGTGTCAATCCGCGTGTCCTTGCGCCGGTTGGCCGCGTGGATGAACCGGTTCTCTCCCAGGTAGATCCCCACGTGGGAAATCCCGCGCCGGTAGGTGCTGAAAAACACCAGGTCTCCCGGCACCAAATCCACGCGGGGCACCGGGGCTCCCAGACGTGCCTGGGCGGAAGCGCTGTGTGGGAGAATGATCCCACGCTGCTTCCGGTAGATGTAGCAGATAAACCCCGAGCAGTCGAACCCACCGCGCGAGGCTCCGCCCCACACATAGGGCGTACCGCGTCGCCGCAGAGCTTCTCGAATCAGGTCCGCCTGAGGCCCGCTCGGGTCGAGCGGGGGTTCCGTGGGGCGCGCCATGACCACACGCGGGGCCTCTTCAGCCGGGATGGGGAGCGGGCCCGTCGCAGACGGCAGAGCGCGGACGGCCGGAGGATCTTGCACCTTCGCCGGCTGCAGTGCTTCGAGTCGCGGACGGTTCCAGGCTCTCCGCCGGGCCAGAGCCTCGCGAACCGCAGCCGGATCGGCTGCGACGGTGGCGTCGCCGGGTGAGGACGGACTCCTGCCTGCTGTGTCTCCAGCCCACGCCCGGGGTGATGCAGCGCGGGGGGATTGATTGTCTTTTCCAGCCTTCGACTTGGGCCGGCGGTTGTCCGCCAGTCGCACGGCCGTCGCCGGGAGGGCCGGAGCCCCGACGCGACCTCGGTTTGATCGTTGTGTGAGTTCGAGAGTTTCCTTGAGTGCCTGTGTCTCGGTCGAGTGCGCTTGCTGCGGATTGCCGTCCTTGTGAGGAGCGGCGTCAGCAGCCAGGAACGGTCCTCCGGCGAGCAGGGCCCCGGTGAGGAGACCCATCGCAGGGAGGAACCGTGGTCTCGGTCCCTGCAATACAACCCATCCTTCCTGTCGTCCCGGCTGTTCTCCCCGTGGAAAACCGGGCTTCGGACGCACTTGCGCGCCGAGAGCCGGGCAGCAACGCACCGGCCCTTCCGGGACCGGCACGTTCTTCGTCCGTTCGTCGCCCTATCCGGCCTTCCCTCCCCGGAAGGCAATATTCCGGAATCGGGCAAACTCCCACCTCTGACGCCTGTCCGGCGCGTCTGTTCGGTCGTTTGGAGTCAAGGCATCCGCCACATGCGACGCAGTCAGTCCGCCTGAAACCACGTGTGCACTCCATTTCCAGCCTATCGGAGGTGTGTCGCAGGGCGGGGCGGCGACGTACAATAGGGAAAAGGCTGCTGGTGTCGGGCCGGTCGTGGCTCGACGCTCCCGCTACGGAACAACTATGCCCCAGAGTGTCTCGAACCTTTCCCTGACGATGGTGGAACAGGTCCGCCTCCGCGACGACCATGTCGGACAGGCGGCCCACCCGGTATACATCGAGTCCCGCCTCATCAATGGCTATTTCCCGGCCCTCGAGATGAAGCGTCTGATCGCGGAGCGGGAGGATCTCTCCTACATCGGCAAGGTCAACCGCAACGTAGACCAGGGGCAGATTCCCGGCTTCAGTTTCATCCGCGAAGGAGCCGAGTCTCTGAACGAATACATCAAGATGGTGGAGACCCGGCGTTAGCGTCGCGGAAAGAGGTCTTGTGGTCGCGATTGCGCAGGGAGTCTCGTACCGCTGACGGTCCGGTAGGGCTCGAGACGCGGCGGGGGCACGTGTCAGGTGATCCAAGCCGCGTCCTTCTACCTATTTTCGCTTTGCCCCCAGAATCCTATCGAGCACCGCGCTGATTCCGTCCGGGTCCAGGCCCGCCTGAATGTACACAATGCTGCCTTGGGCGTCGAGAACGGCGATTTTGGGAGAGGCGACCACGGTGCCGTAGCGACGAATGCCTTCTGAGGTCGGGTCGAGCACCGTGGGGAAGTCCCACCCTGCTTTTCTCCGAAACTCGCCCGCGGTTTCGGCGGCTTTCTCCTCCGTGCCGACTGCCAGCGCGAGGAACGCCACACCGCGCCGCCGATACCGATTATCGAGCTCGCGCACCAGGCGGGCCCATTCCAGCGCACGTGCAGTATCCGGTGAGAACCAGTAGAGCACGAGGGGCTTGCCGCGGAAATCCGCCAGTTTCAGCTCTTTTCCCCGCAGGTTTCGGATAGGGAACTCCGGGGCCGGCTGTCCTACTCCCACGCGATCCTTCACCAGATCGGCGGCGGTACGGGCCACTTGGGCCTCATCCACTCCCTCTTCCGTCTGTTCATACTCCACCGCCACCTCGCCCCGCACGTCGGTCACCAACGTTCCGGGTGGAAACCGCACCGCCAGATCTGCGGCGGTCGGAAGTGGTTGTCCAGGGGGCGTCCGCACGACCGTCACCCGATGCGCCACGTTACCGGCGGGCGGAGGATTGATGACCCACTCTTCCAGGCGAGAAACACTACCTGCCGGGCCACCCGGGTCTGCTTCGCAGATGTAGGTCTGCTCCTGCTGTTCGCCGGAGGGTCCCGTCAGGCGGCGAGTCAGTTCCCAACGCCGGAGCGCGTGGCTGCCGATGCGCTCGAGTTCGAGGGTGTGTCTCTCCTGGCCCCGCACCCCCCGCAGACGAATCCGGTCGCCCGCCACTTCGTGGGCCGTCCACTGGATGCCGCGGGCGCCGGCGGCTATCTGCCGGCTCAATACTGCGTCGCCGGGAGCGATGGTGGCGACCCGGGTGACCCGCCCGAAGCGCTGTGCCTCGCCGCCCACTGTAGTCTCCACCAGCACGCGAAGCAGGCCGCCGCTTTGCCCGGTACGGGTGTGCGACGGAGCTCGGGCCCCCAGGGTTGCCGACACCACCAGATCCTTGACCCAACCCTCGCGCAGAGCGACGAACGTGCCCTCAGCCTGAATCGGCTTCTCCCGCACCAGCCGGTCCCGCATCTGTGTCGGCGCCTCGGAAGCCAGATACGGTCCCCGGCGCTCACTCACCGCCAGGATCAGACGGGTAGGAGAGGCAGCGGCCTCGGCGGTCCCCACCGCGGCGATCAACTTCGCCGCGTCGGCTTCCTGGGCTGGAGCCGGGAGCCCGAGCAGTAACACGACGCCGGCACACGCGCGGACGAGTCGGATTGAGAAAGCAGGTCTGCGCGTGGATCGGATCATGATTGGTTTCCTCCCAGCCCCGTTTCCGCGGCGCCCAGGCGAATCCAGGCGGCCGCCAGCGCCGCGCCATGGACCACCTTCAGCGGTGTCCCGGTCTCGGTGGCGCGTCGCCGGCAATCCTCGTACTCAGGCGCGATGGTGCGGATTACTCCCTCTTCGCGGCCGACCTTCACCCGGACCGAGCCGAACGCGGTGTCGGTTTCGATCCATTCCCGATCCAGGCAGGTACGGCCCCAGGCAGAATAACGCACACCCAGGGTGGTGGTCTCCTGGAACAGAATGTGCGTGAGCCGCTCCCGATCCTCCGGTCGGCAGAGCACACTAAAGGTTTGCGCGGGCCTGCCCTTCTTCATCAAGATTGGCGTCACCCACACATCCAGCGCCCCGGCGGACAGCAGCGCGCCGAACGCCGCTTCATAGAGTTGCGGCGACTGATCGTCAATGTTTGCCTCGATCAAGAAGACGTCGGTTGCCTGGGACGAGTTGCTTTCGATTTCTCCGAGCAGGACCCGCACCAGGTTGGGGAACGCGAACTCCTTCTTGCCGGCGCCATACCCGACGCCCAGCAGCCGGAGCGACGGCATGGGGCCGAATTCCTCGGCAAGTGCAGTGGCGAGTGCCGCGCCGGTAGGTGTTACCAGTTCCGCTTCCACATCCACTGCCCGCAGCGGCGCACCCTTGAGCAGCTCCGCGGTGGCAGGCGGAGGGATCGGCATCCGGCCGTGCGCACAGCGCACGAACCCATGCCCGTTGGGCAGAGCCGAGCAATAGACCCGTTCTACGCCCAGCAGATGGAGCGCAAACACCGCACCCACCACATCCACGATGCTGTCTACGGCTCCCACTTCGTGAAAATGGACTGCGTCCAGCGTGCTGCCATGGACTGCCGCCTCTGCCTCGGCCAGCTTGCGGAACACCGCCACCGCCTGCTCGCGTACACCGTGGGGCAGGCTGCTCGCGTGGATGACCCGGGCCACATCTGCGAAGGTGCGCGTGCCGTGGTGGGGGCTCTCCTTGTCGCCCGCCCCATCGTGCCCGAAGGTGCTGTGTGTGTGTCCCGGCAACTCGCTGTCGGAATACGAGTGTGCGTGTGTCGGGGGGGCGCCGGGTCGCTCAGATGCGGACGCCGGTGGACTTTGGTGGGTGTGGGCATGCCCGTGCTCATGCGTGTGGCTGTGCCCATGCTCGTGGCTCTCTTGATCCGTGCTGACAACACGTTCCAGGGGGGCATCGGGAGGGGGCAGTTGGAGCAACGGTGCGTCGTCCGCGGCGTCGTCACCCACGCGCACCGTCACGTACAGCGCTGCGAGCGAGGATCGCTCCACGCGCGACACGTCCAGTTCCCACCCGGGCAGTGGGAGGGAGTGAAGCCCGGCAGTCAGAGCTTCCAGCGGTGCGCCGGCATCAAGCAGCGCCGCCAGCAGCATGTCGCCGCTGATGCCCCCGACACAATCCAGGTAGGCCACGCGCATACTGGCTATCGGTCCTGAGCGCCGATGCGGGTAAGCATATGGGCGAAGTACCCGGCGCCGAACCCATTGTCAATGTTGACCACAGTCACTCCGGTCGCGCACGAGTTCAGCATTCCCAACAAGGCGCTCAGCCCCTGGAAACTGGCACCGTAACCCACACTGGTCGGCACTGCAACGACCGGAGCCTCGACCAGCCCGCCGACCACGCTGGGAAGCGCACCTTCCATTCCGGCCACCACCACCAGCACCCGCGCGCCGTCCAGAAGTTGACGCGCTGCCAGTAGCCGATGCAGTCCGGCAACCCCGCAGTCGTACAGGCGTTCCACGCGGCTCCCCAGGACTTCCGCCGTGACGGCTGCTTCTTCGGCGACGGGCTGATCCGAGGTCCCCGCGCTCACGACCAACACATACGGGGCGTCCTCCGGAATGGGGGGGCGGGGCTGTGCGCGGGCCTCAATGGCCCGTGCCGTCTCGTGGTAGACCACTGCCGGGCATCGCCGCAATGCCGCCTCGTACTGCTCCGGCGTAGCCCGCGTGCCGAGCACCACCCCGTGGCGATCGTAGAGGACCGCCACGATTTCCGCCACCTGGGTCGGGGTCTTGCCCGCACAATAGATTACCTCGGGCACGCCCCGCCGCAACCGCCGGTGCGTGTCCAGCCGGGCGAACCCGAGGTCTTCGAACGGTGACCATTTCAGCGCGGAGAGGGCGTCATCCACACCCATCTCTCCCCGATGCACGGCCTCTAACAATGTGCGAACGTCTTCCACCAGGCAGTATTACCCCAGCCGGATCGTGTTTCCGGTGCGCCCGCTCTCGTAGACCGCGGTCAGAATCTCTACCGTGTGGCGGGTGGTCTCGATGCTGTTGGGCGGAGTGGTATCGTTCCGGACGGCGTCGGCAAATGCCTCGAACTGAGCCATGTGACCCCGCGTCGCAAACGCAAACGGGTCCGATGCGGTGGTGGCGTCTCGATCCGACTTCTTTCCGAAAGAAGCCAGCATCTGGCGCTCCTCCTCGGCCTCGGCTTCTTTGCTTTCCCCCTGGATCTTCCAGCGGACGAGTTCGTCGTCTTCGACCACCACACTGCCTTTGGAGCCGTGGATGAACACCGTGCGATCCAGGCCGGGATAGGCCGCGGTCGTGGTCGTGAGCGTTCCCAGCGCGCCATTCGCAAATGTAAGCACCGCGACGGTCTTGTCTTCCGTCTCGATCTCGTGCGCGAAGCACCCGTACTTGCCGTATACTTCGACGACCGGACCAGCCAGCCAGTGGAGAATGTCCACGGTGTGGACACCCTGATTTGCCAGCGATCCGCCGCCGTCCAGCGCCCAGGTGCCTTTCCACATTCCGGGGCTGTTGAAGTAGCTCTGGGCGCGCCACCAATTCACAGTGCCGTGCACCCCTACGAGATTCCCGAGTCTGCCGGACTCTATGGTCTCTTTCAGGCGTCGGTAGATTGGCTCGAACCGGGATTGGAAGATCACCATGAGCTTCCGGCCCGTTTCCTGCTGCGCCGCGATCATGCGATCCACGGCTTCCACGGTAACGTCCGGCGGCTTCTCACACACGACGTGCTTGCCCGCCTTGAGTGCCTGAACGGAGAGGTCGGCATGGCTTCCGGACGGAGTGCAGATGTTCACCACATCCACGTCGTCCGCAGCGAGCAAGTCGGCATACGATGTGTACGCACGGGCCCCGAACTGCTCCCGATTCTTCTCCAGACGCTCCGGCGCACTGTCGCAGATGGCGACCAATTCGCACCCTCTGGCATCCACCAGATCTTTGCAATGATGGACGCCCATGCCGAGCCCAACAACCGCGAACCGGATGGGTTGTTCTGCCATTCTCCCTGTGTCTCCCTGCGTGGTGAGGCGCTGCGGCGCGCCGGGAGAGTATACCGCTTTCGGCTGGAGAATGGCGGATGATAGGCGAATGGCCTCCGCGCCCGGGGTCCCGCGGAGTGTGCATTGACGCCGCAGGTCGCCCCACCCGCCGGCGCCATGCACGCCGGCAACGGCGTGTCCCGCCTCTGTGTACACCAGGTCAGAACGACAATACTCTACGAGGCTTCCCCAGGACGGGGTGGTTCGCTGTGCCGAGTTGTTGGCGAATGCCCACTGCCCCTTCGCAGCACGGGCGAATGCCCCAGTCGCTCCCGGACGCTCCGACGGGGGCACACCAGCAGCCGCAAAAAGTGACCGGTTCCAGCCACCGGCAGCGCATCGTTTCCAGCAACTCGTTCAGCTCTGCGCGCACCTCGGTGAGCGGTTCCGGGAATGCCTTTCGTGCATCACCCGAGCTAACTCCGCAGCGACGCCGCGAACAGCGTTCCCCCGCGCGCGAGCAGGAGCTGCGCGCCGCGGTGAAACAGCTTTGCGCCGGTCAGCGCCGGGTCGGTGAGCGTCTGCCGGTCGGAGGCGCCGACGCGGTGGGAGAACATCTCCAGTTCGTCCTGCTCGTTCAGCAGCAGCACGACCCCACTGTCCAGCACGGTGAAGTTCAGCTCCGGGTTGGGAACATCGGCATCCCGGCGCACATCGCGGTGACGGAACTCCGGGTCGAACCGGAAGCAGAACCGATCGAACTGCCCCGCTCGGGCCCCAACCACCAGGAGGACCTGATTTTCGTAGCGGGCGTTCACTACCTGGTAGCCCGCCAGCTCCGGAAGCGCCACAGTGTACCCGGTCCCCGCACGCGGCGAAAGCACTGCGTGCCAGGCGCCGAGGAGGTTCTGGATCGCCACGCCCTCGAACAGCCGCGCGGCATTGGGGAGGAGGTTGCCGACGGGGGTGAGGGCTGCCTGGATCCCCGCGGGAAGCTCCAGCAATTCCACCTGGTGCAGCACGGCGCCGTGCTGTGCCAGCAGCCGGCCATCGCAGGACGTCACTGCGTCGGCCGCGATAGCCGTGGTGAGGGGACGGCTCTGCTGTAGATCGAACAGAACGAGCCGCCCCGCGTCCACGCAGGCTGCAATCGGACGCCGCTCCCGGGGCGAATACCCGATCTCCGCGCCCGCGGGACCGCCATCGGGGGTGCCTGGCCCGCCCACCGGCGGGATCAGAGGCGTTCCGACTGGCGATGGCACGCCTCCTGCCGGCCCGACGGAACCACTCAGTCCGTCCCGGGTGAGCGCACTGAATGTGTTGCGGATTACGAACGGGGTCACGACGTCGGACGCAAACCGGCAGAGCTCGATCAGTTGGAGCGGCCCATTCCCCACGGCGCCGGCGCTCGCTGCAACCACGAGCACCAGTTGTTCGCGCAGATCGGTGGGAGGGGGCAGCCGCTTGCCGTGCTCAAACAGGGCGCGATACCAGCTCAGGTAGGCGGGCGGGATGACCGAAAACGGCAGGCAGACCCGCGGCACGTTGACCTCGGGATGCAGGACGCTCACATTGGCCTGCATGCGCGCATCCAGTGTGTTCAGCGAGGGATGCTTTCCCTTGTACGGGTGAATTCCGATGAACATCTGGAAGCTGACGATCCCAAACGCGAACCAGTCTGTGCCCTCGCTGAAACGAGAGCTGTGGCGATCCCGCACGCTTTCCATCAGAGCGGTCGCGGGAAAGCCGGGCGTCTGGTAGCTATCCACGTCAATGAACAGGATCTCCCGCAGGCGCTGATCGAGGAGGAAGTTCATCTCATTCAGATCTACGACCAGGATACGCCCCTGGTGGACCCGTGCCACTCCCTCTCGAAATTGTCGCACCAGCTCAAGCACTTTCTCCGGGGTCAGCCCCTTGCGGTCACGGAAGGCGCGCGTGAAAATCTGGCAGAGCGGTGTACCCCCCTGCACACGACGCATCGAATAGCCCACAGGTCGGTTTGCCCGATCGAGCAGCAGCGCCTCCGGGCGAATGTAGCAAGGCTCCGACAGCACGGCCAGTTCCGCGATCTTGGCGCCCGGGAGCGAGCGCCCAGGATCGGTGTAGATCTTGTAGGCGCGATTCCCCTTGGCGTAGACGGCCGCTTCGCCCCCCTGCCCCACAAAATCCGCCTGGCCCAGGCGGATCCGGGTGTGGGAGGCGTTTCCCCCCGCTTCGTAGACTTCGAGTGTCATCGCCGCTCCCCTCTCATCTCTCGCTCTGCCCCGCTCATCCTGCCGCCTCCATCCAGACCGCAGCCAGCGTGAGGTCATCCAGGTGCCGCCAGCCGCGCCGCGCCGACTCCTGTTCGAAACGCTGGAGGCGACGCTGCGCGAAGACCCCCGCGCCGTTCCGAAAGGCCAGCAACTCCCGAAGCGGTTCGTGGAAGGGAACCGCTTCGTGCGTCCGCGAAGTAGCGGTGTCCACTGCACGGACGAAGGAATGGATGCCGTCGGAAAGCACGGCCACCCACCGGGTGTTCGAGACGGAACCGGTTTCCATCACGGGCCCCGCTCCCGGCGGCTCCTCGCACCCACTCTCACAACACGCATCCTGCTCGGGGTGCAGCGTCCAGCGCTCCAGGCGGCGTGGATTGGCCGGGTGACGCCGGAGCGCCGCCAGCCGGTCGGGCGCCAGGGAGTAGGCCGGGTACTCCGGGCATCCCCCGCCATACGAGACCGAGAGGACGCCGATTGTCCCATCGGCGTGCCCCACGGCCAGCACGCCATCGCCCCACAGCGCCGCCCACCACCGGTCCCCCTCCGCCGCGACAGCCAGGACTGTGGCATCCAGCGCCTCCTGCGGAAGGCCCAGCGGTCCACGAAGCGCGTTGCCCGCGGCTGTCCCCTTCCGCAGTGCCGCCTCCATCGCAGACGCCGATAGCGCCGGCAGCAGGCGAACTTCCCGCTGCACCGCCCGTACCAACAGACGGGCGCCCACATCCGTGTCCGGGGATGACGAGCAGCCATCCGCAAGCACCACGCTGGTGCGTCCCCCCTCCGGCGTGGGAACATCCCCCGACATCGAATAGTCCTGGCACACCGCGTGGGTAGCGCCGATTCGATAGGCGCAGTCACCGTGCATCGTAATCCCCCTCCTTTCAAGACAGCACACCACCCACATTGCCGCACATCCCACCGGAGGAACGCCGGCATCTTGCCGGCCCCGGGAACGCCGGCATCTTGCCGACCCACCGGGAAACGCCGGTCCCGGGAACGCCGGCATCCTGCCGGCCCACCGGGAAACGCGAACACGAACGGATCGTGCGCCCCGACGCGTGCAGGCCGCACCGGGGTGACACCTTCCGGGCGGCGCCCACTGGGTGACGCCGCCCCGCAAGCACGGGCGTCTTGCCCGCATCCACGCGCTCAGAATGTGAGCGTCTGCGACGGCCCGCCGGTACCCAGCGCCTGGCTCTGCGCCGAGATGGAACGGGAGACGAACTCCGCCAGCTTCGAGAGCGTCTTCGCGTCCGCCTTGTCCACCTCAATGTACTGCGTGAACCCGGCGCTCGTCTTGAAGTCCTGCAGGTAGCCGCCGACCGCGCTGTCCTGCACGTTGACGCCCACGAGAATGGAAACCAGCGACTCGAGCGCTTCACTCGTGACCGCCTCGGCGAGACGGTCACGCACTTCGCGCACACCGAGAGTCGAGGCGTTGTCCATCCCATCCGTGATGACGAACAGGATCCCGTTCACGCCGAAGTCGGCATCCGTGAGCCGGCGGCCGTAGCTGGTGGTCGCTGCCACAGCGTTTTCCGAGGCGTCGTAGAGCGCGGTGCTGCCGCCGGCGCGCAGTAGCTTCTGGTAGTCTTTCGGCTTGCACTCCTGGAGCAGCTTGAAGCCGTGAACTTCCTGAAGTGCATCTTCGAACAGTACCAGCCGGATGAGCAGGTTATCTGCCCGTGGGGAGAGGCGGCAGGCCTGTACGATCTGCTGGATTGCCTCCTCCATTTCGCGGCGGAACGGGGCGACGCTTCCGGAAATGTCCGTAACGATCGTGACCAGCGTGTACTCGGCCGCACCGAGCGACTCCAGGCGGGTGCCGGAGTATCCGTAGTGTCCCGACGGCAGCGCGTGGGGATCCAATGAGGCGCCATTCAGAATCGGCATCGTGCAAATCTCCTGTGGGCAGGCGCGGGGCCTGCCCGTGCGTAGCGAGGACTGGGCAGGCGGCAGGCCTGCCCCTGCATGCGGGGGTGGTACGACGGATCAGGCGAGAAAGTCGCGCGTGTTCGAGATCTGCATTCCACGGGCTTTCATCTCGCGCACGAAGTCCGTCTGAAACGTCTCGAAGCCGGGCACCGGGCTCGTCGCGTCCTCGAGCAGGACCAACCGCCGGATGTAGCTGTCGTCCCCGAAGCCGCGCGCCACATCACGGACGGTGTTTGCCAGACAGTGGCTGCCGGCTTCCCCCGCGATGGCGATGAGATCCGCCTCCATCAGCGTCTGCAGGAACCGGGTGTTCAACTGCGTGCCGGGGTCCGTCGGATCGGGCACATCAGCACACACGGCGGAGTAGTGCTCGGTGAACGGGTTCGAGCCCTTGGTGACATAGTCCACGAGCGCAAAGCGCCGGGTCTCCCACTCGAGGAGCGCCGTGCGGAGCTCGGGCGTCAGGCAGTGCCCCGGGGATCCGATCAGGCAGTGCGGCGGCCAGATGCAGAGCGGATAGCGCCCGTTCTGTTCCAGCGCCCGCACGTAGTCCATCATCCGCCGATACAGGCCCGGCAGCACCGGGGTCCACCTTCCCACCTCCACGTCTGCGGCAGTGACGATGGTGAACGGCGCCGGGTGGCTGCCGCCCGAGTCTTTCCAGAATACCGGGTGCGCCACATCAATCAGCCGGTGTGAGTCCAGCGTGACGTGAATGTCATCCAGCTTGGGGGCGATCCGGCGGACCATCGCGGCCAGCCGTCGCATGTCGGTATCGGCGCCCCGCACAAAGAGCGCCCCGTTCGGATCGCAGAAATCAACCTGCGGGTCAATCACGACCAGGTGAACGTTCTGGGCCATCGCGCGTCTCCTTTCACGGTCTCGTCGCTCGTCCCCACGGGTGGGATCGAGCAGTGCTGGGACCGTCTTCCCGGCGGCCCCGGCCTCTCCCCACGTGGGGATCAGGCGCACTCGTAGTATCGAGTTCGAGGCGTGACCGGAGCGTGACCGGAGCAGGGGAGAAAGCGTGACCGGTGAGGATTTCTTGCGCGATGCCGCCGGAAGTCCCCGCCAGACGGGTAAGGACCCGCACTACTCTCACCAATGGGCCGAAACGGTTCTCCCGGTCGCGTTCCCACATTGTGGCAAGCCAGGCCCGGAGGGAGTACACTTTCCCCAGTGGGAACCCTCAATCATGGATGTCACTCCGGAAGCCGAACACGGGGCCGAAGCAGTCGAACGGGAGGCGGAAGACTACGACGGGCCCCTCAAGGACGCCGTGGACACGTTCTTTCGCGGGTGCCTGGTAGTCTGCTTCCCGCCGATGGCCGCCCTCGTGGACTGGTCGCAACCCGTCGTGTCCCGCACCACTGAGCTGCGTCAGTTCGGCGGGCACGCCCTCCGTGGCCCCGACCATGTGGACCTGCTCTTCGAGGTCTCCCTGCTGGACGACCCGGCGCGGCGCTACGTCCACATCGAGATCCAGGCGCAGCGACAGCCTGCCGAGGTGTTTCCACAGCGCGTGCGGCGCTACAATTGTCTGATCGCCGTGCATCTGGACACCGAGCCGTTCGATCTGGCCTTGCTGGCGGACCCCTCCGAGGACTGGCGGCCCGACTCCTTTACCTATGCCGAAGGGGAGCAAGAGGTCCACCTCCGGTTCGGGATGGTGAAACTGCTGGACTGGCGGGGGCAGGAAGCCGAATTGGAGGGCAGCGCGGAGCCGTTTGCGGAAGTGATTCTGGCCCACTTGGAGACGCTGCTCACCCACCAGCAGCCCGAGCGCCGGTTTCACGTGAAAGTGGCGCGCACCCAGGGCCTGTATGATGGGCGCTTCGATGTGACGACGGTGCGCGACCTGTTTCGCATCACCAACTGGCAGTTGACGCTGCCGGAAGAGTGGGAGCGCCGCTTCTGGACCGAGATGCAGGCGTGGGAGGAGACGAGGAAGATGTCCTATGTAATGCCGATCGTACGCTGGGCCCGGGAAGAGGGCCTGGAGCAAGGCCTGGAGCGAGGCCTGGAGCGAGGCCTGGAGCGAGGCCTGGAGCGAGGCCTGGAGCAAGGCCGACGAGAGGAATTGCAGCGGCTGATCCGGGAGATCCTGCGGCGCCGATTTGGCAGTGCCGCGGAGGTGTGGTCGCCGGCGGTGGCGGGGATTGAAGACGCCGTGCGCCTCCGCGAACTGGAGACCCGGGCGTGGGAGGCAACCAGCGCAGAAGAGTTCGGCCACGCCCTGAATGGCCACGCCACTCCGCACTGATCCCGGCCGGACGCGCCCACCGGCAGCGAGACGCGAAAGATGTCCTATGTCATGCCGATGGTACGCTGGGCCCGGGAAGAGGGCCTGGAGCAAGGCCTGGAGCAAGGCCGACGAGAGGAATTGCAGCGGCTGATCCGGGAGATCCTGCGGCGCCGATTTGGCAGTGCCGCGGAGGTGTGGTCGCCGGCGGTGGCGGAGATTGAAGACGCCGCGCGCCTCCGCGAACTGGAAACCCGGGCGTGGGAGGCACCCAGCGCGGAAGAGTTCGGCTGTTGGGTTTGTGAAGACAAGCGCTACGCCGGCGGTGGGTTGGAGCAGCCTTTCCTGCCGGGTACCCTTCGTCCTGTTTAGCTTCCGGAGTCGAGGACGACGATCCGGAAACTCGAGGCTCGAAACTCCTGGAGGTCAAGGACGACGAGTCAGAAGCGGAGCCGGGCCTCCCATTCCTCCGTCGACTCGTCCGGGGGGAGCCCGAGACGGTGGCGACGCCAGAGGCGCCAGATCTGGGGGCCCAGCAGGTCGGTCGCCACCCGGGTGGGATGCGGCCGGCCGAAGCGGGCCAGATTTTCGGTCTGAAGGCGCAGAATGTCCACGTCCTGTCGAATCACCCGGCGGGAGAGCGGCGCAAATACCAGTCGTACCAGCGGACCGATCCGGCCGAAGCGGAAGGTGATGCGCGTGTAGACTTCCGTCTCGCCGGCGGTGACCGGGGTACACTGCGAGGTGATGATGAACTGCCGGTCGGGACTGAATCGGTAGTCCACGCGGGTCGTGGCCGGCAGCAGGAACCGATCGGTGTGGACCATCGGCCGGCTGGAGGGAAAGAGCAGGCGGGACACCACGCTCTCAGCGTCGCGTTCCCCGAGGAACTCGGCTTCCACCCAATCCGCTCCCCGGCGGATGCGTGCCCGCACCTCTCCGGCATTGCGGCTGCGAAACCAGCCCTGATGTACGAACACCGTGTGCGGACAGTCGAGGAAGTTCTCTGCGCAGGCAAAGGCTCCGGCCGGGAACCGGGTCACCATCGAGAACGAGGTCCAGCCGCGCTCTCCGAAGTGGGGAAACCGGAAGGGCGCGGCCGGAGGAGGCCCATCACCCGGATAGACCCAGATGTACCCGTCGCTCTCCACCGCGGGCAGGGCGGGGACGCGGGCCCGCGACGGGGGGGTACAATCCGCCGGGAACGACGGGACTTCTACGCAGCGCCCATCGCCGTCATACCTCCATCCGTGGTAGGGACACTCCAGGCAGCCGCGATCCACACGCCCGTGCGACAACGGCGCATTCCGATGCGCGCACCGATCGAGTACGGCGGCAGGCTGCCCATCCGCCCGCCGGAAAAGGGCCAGCGGACGACCGAGCACCGTCACCCCGAGGGGGCGCCGCCCGAGGCGCCGCGCCTCGGCGGCGATGTACCAGTAGTCGGTCAGTCCTAGCACTTGACCCGGGTCGTACACGGTGCGATACCCTTTCACAAAAGCGGAGAGGCGGGCCTGGGCGAGCGGTGGGGGATGCCGGTGGGACGCCGGCGGTCCCAGTTTTCGCAACCGGCGAGAGGCGGGCCTGGGCGAGCGGTGGGGGACGTCGGCGGTCCCAGTTTTCGCGACCGGTCGTGACGATCCACGATGTATCCCGAACCCATTCTCTCATGGCTCCTGGTCTGTCGCAGCCGCGACCTGCGGCGCGGGGAAGTACGCAGCCTCGCTGCCCTGGGGCGTTCGATCGTCCTGTTTCGCACCGCAGGCGGCACGGCGCACGCGCTGAGTGCTTCCTGCGCGCACATGGGCACGGATCTCTCACTCGGACGGGTAGTCGCCGACTGCCTTCAGTGTCCGCTGCATCGCTGGGAATTCGATGGGGAGGGCGTCTGCCTCCGGCGTCCCCAGGCGCGTACGGTCCCCCCGGACGGCCGCCAGTTCGCCTTCCCGCTGGTCGAACGCTACGGCGCGCTCTTCCTCTATCCGGGCCCGGCGCCCGCCTTCCCTGTTCCGGACCTCAGTCGCCCGGACGATGCCTGGGAGTTCACCGTCGGCCCCCCGGTGCGCCTGCGCTGTTCCTGGAAGGCGATCGGGGCCAACGTCTTCGACATGGAACACCTGGAGAGTGTGCATGACCGTGCACTGGTGGGAGCACCGGTCGTCGAGCAGCCGTCACCCCATTGTCTGCGTCTTGCCTACTCCACCCGGGTCACCGGTCAGGGGGTCGCCGACCGGGCCATCGCGGCCGTGAATCGCGGCTGCGTCCGGGCGGACATCGCGTGCTGGGGTGGCACCCTGCTCGTGGCGGAAAATCGGACGCAGCGGGTGGGAACCGTGCTGGTGCTGGGGGTCGTACCGGCGCCGGAGGGGGTGCAGGTGACCCCGGTGTTTGCGGTGCCCCGCGGGCGGTTCCGGCTGTTCGACCGCGTGCGGGCGGCTCTCGCGCGCACGCTGGTCACCACATTTCTCGACCGGGACGTGCGCATCATGGACGGGATGCAATTCCGCCACTCGGAGGGATTGCCGCCGGCTGCTCCGCTGGCGCGCTATCTGAGCTTTGTGGAAGCGCTGCCGGGTTGTCCCGCAACGCCAACCACGTGAAGAGGCGATAGACCAGCGCCGAGAGGCCCGGCATGTGAAAGTAGTGGTCGGCGCCCCACACGGGGTAGATCCAGCCCGGCTCGAGCACCTGGTCGAGCAGAAGTGCAGCGCCGTCGTTCGGGCCCCACCGACTCAGGCGGGCGTGGCGAACGCGGGTGTCGTGCCCGACATGGGAGCGCAGCGGAAAGCCCACCACGTTCAGCACTTCCACTCCCGGCGGGGCGGCAGGTGGACCGTGCAGGAGCGAGCCGGGCCCCGCGCGCAGTTCGTCCAGTGCTGCGAGCCTCCAGCGCCGCCAGGCAAAATTCGCCCCAACGGCAAGGCGGAGCCACGGGACGTCCAGGATGCGATCCGCCAGCGGCGTGCCCCGCACCAGCCCGCAGACCTGCACCCAGACGCGGACGGCCCGCCGCGCCTCGGCATCGCGGAGCGCCACCCGCGCATCGGCGCCCCCTTTGCTGAAAGAGAGCAAGATCACCGAGCGCTCCGTTTCCGCCCGCAGGCGCCGTACCAAGACCCGTGCGTTTTCCGTCACCGTGCCCCCGCTGCCGACCGCCGCCACCACGGGCTCCAGCCCGAACTCGGCGCCGATCTCACAGAACAGGGCCCCGTCTCCCCCGGTTTCCGGATGTTCTACATACGCCGCCGCCGGCGCCACCAGCAGCCGTCCCGCACAACGAGGACGGGCCGCCGGGCTGACCTCCAGCGCCTCCACGGCGCGGACAAAGGCTCCGTTGCGCGGGCAGCGGCGCACACGATCGTAGAGCAATGCCGTGGCGAAGTCCACGCCCCGATCGGCGGTCAACTGCGCCATCACCGGGGCGGAAAGGTCCGGCAGCGCCAGTTCCGGGAACGCCCGGCCCGCCTCAGACAGCAGCCGGGTCTCGTTGACCGGCGGCGCAGGACAAAGAAGACGCATCGGTGGAGGGGAGAGTGTCCCAGATGCTGAGCGGAGTGCCGCCGTCCGCTTCGGGCGCAGGCTCCGTGCAGAGCCGTGGACCCAACCACTGGCTCCAGTACTGACGCGCATAGGAGATCCGGGGAACGTCACACGGAAGGTTCGGCAGGTGGATCCAGGGCACGCTCGGGTAGCGGTGGTGATTCAGGTCCCACTCGGTGTGCAGCAGCAGCCGGCCCATCCACTTCCCGGTCCGCAGGTTCAGCGCCCCTTCCACAATATCCCGCCGCGTAAAGGCGTGGGCGACATACTGACGGGTGGACCAGTTGAATGCAGTGCAGCCGTACATCCAGAGAACGTTCTGCCAGCGGAGTTCCAGACCCCAGAACAGGACGAGGAACAGCCCCACAATCAGGAGCATCTCCCGCCGGATCGCCCCGATGAGCGGCCCCTGAATGTCTCCGAGCAGGTAGTTGGCGGAGCGCGCCTTGCGGACCGGCCCCCACTGAAAGATCCCCGGGCAGAGCGCGGCGGCCACACCTCCCATCGGCACGAACGGATAGAAGAGCCCGAGCAGCACGCTGTAGAACTGGGTGTATTTCCAGAGACGACTGTCTGTCGGATAGTAGAGATCGAACATCTCGTGATCGGTGCGATTCCGCATGTGGTGGCCCTGGTGGGTGGTCCACACCATGCTGAACGGCGCCGGGAAGAGCAGCGACACGAGCACGCCCCAGCGATAGTTGGCCCTTCGGTCGGACTGGAGGATGTCGTGCATACCCTGATGCATCAGCGCATACAGGTGCAGCATCGCGTAGGAGAACGGGACTCCCCACAGCAGCGCCCACCACGCCTCCGGCCGCCGGGAACCGAGCCAGAGCAGGAGCAACTGCACGCCGAACGCGCCCAGGGCCAGCCCCCGGTTGAGGCGATCGGGGATAGGGAAGTCCCCGGCCTCGGTTCCCGGCGGATTAGGAAAATCGGGCGCCTGCAGGTGGCCGCCCCGGAAACCGTCGCCGCAATGAACCGGCGCCTCGCCGTCCCGTGCCCCATCGGAACGACCGGACAGGCGAGGCTCAAGTCCCACAGCGGGGCCGTCGTTCATCTCCGGCGGCCGAGGAGGAAGCCCAGCACTCCCGCCGCGGCGCCGACCGCACCGATGCCGACCTTCACGGCG
>SYMT01000327.1 GCA_005805375.1 Actinomycetota bacterium | reverse complement strand
TTGCCGGCGGCGCAGGCGGCGACCGCGGCCGCGGCGGCCGCGGTCGCCGCGGCCGCGCAGGTGACGACCGGGTTGGCGGCCGCGTGGGCCAGGGCGGAAGCGGCAGTGGCGACGGCGGAGGCATCCTTGGAGGTGGTCACGCAGGCGGCGCGGCGGGTGGAGTTGGCGGAGTCGGCGCAACGCCACGGGGTGGCGTGGTGGGACTTCGGGGTCTGTACGGCGACGGTGCTGCTGGTGTTTCTCTATCGGCTGGCGGGACGGCCCTTGGACGCCCCGGAGGACTGGCGGCGGGAGCGACCGCTGTGGGTGGTGCTGGACAACTACAGCGTGCATCGCAGCCGGGCCGTGCAGGCGGCGCGGGCGGCCCTGGCAGCGGCAAACATCCATCTCTACTATTTACCGCCGTACAGTCCGGAGTTGAATCGCATTGAGGGCGTGTGGCGGACGGTGAAATACACGGACCTCACGCGTCGGAGCTATGACCACCTGGGCGAGTATCTCGCGGCTGTCCGGGACGCCTTCCGGCGCCGGGCCGCGATCATCCGCGAGCGCCACGCCGCTCAAATCTCCCAGAACTTGCACCCTGACCCTTAGATTCCTGCATCGGCGCGGCGGGACGCAATCACACCGCGCCGATGCCCCACCCAGCCTGCTTCCACCTGGACCGTGTACCCTTCGTACGCGGAGTTCTGCAGCCAGGCTTCGCATTCCTCGACAGTGACCACACAGCCGTCCGGCAGCAAGCACGGCTTATCCCGGGCGTCCCCGACGATCGCTGCGAGGTCGTTCCAGGCGTCCACCCATCGCATTTCGAGGTCGGCATTGGCGGTTGCGCCTCGCCGAGCCGGTTTCTTTTTTCTGCGAGCCACCGCGACCTGCCTTCCAACCGGCCGCCCGGCACGTCAAACCAGCACAGCGCAGGTTTCACATTTCCGAACGTCGGCATGGGGGCTCGGCTCGAGCGGTCCCCGGCAGACCGGACAGGCGGTGGGGGGAACGTAGTCGTCGCCGGTTGTATCTCGGAACCACCAATAGTAGGTGCGGGTGAACCGACCCAACTGCCCCACAATCTCTCTTCCGCAGACGTTCACAGTGCCGGAGGGGTCCAGGAGGCGCTCTTGCGCCCAGAGTTGGTACTCGCCGGAATCCAGCCACAGCCCAAACAATGCCCGGTGCAGTCCTCGCCAGACGGCGATCGCGTCCGCCAACTCACCATCGAAGCCGATCCTCTCCGGCGCCACTTCACCCCAGCACACGAGACAGTGGAGCGGATTTGAGCTCAACCGGTCACACAACACAAGCTGCGTGACCTGGCTGCAGTCACACAGTTCGTCGTCGGGAACTGGCGGTGCAGGCCGCAGTTTCCAGTAGGGATCAGTGGTGTGCAAGATGAGTCCCAACGGTGCTGCAAACCGGTCGGCGCCGGATGCACGCCTCGGCACGGGATGCGGAGACGCCCGGGCAGCTACGAGCCGCGGCCGGGATGCGAGAAGCTCCGGCTCTCGCGCCCGCCGTCGGCGCCGCGCCAGCGAAGGGTGGCGGTGATCGGACCCCGGGCCCCGGTGACTTCGCACGCTTCCCACCGGGCCGTGTTCCGGAGAAGGGGCCGGCGCAGGAGAAAGTGATCCGCCCGCAGTGGGGACACGGACTGCCCGCCGCGCCGACCTCCCCCCGCGTCCGACGCCCGCACCTGCCCCCCGGAAGGCTGCACTTCCAGCGTCAAGCCATCTCCCAGCAGCGGGCTGTCCGGCCCCTGATTCTCCACTACCACCCGGGCGCCCCCCTGCCCGGGCAGGACTTCAAACCGCACGTGCAGGTCCACGGCTTCCGTGTTCTCGCGCACCGTGGGGAGTGCGGAACCGCCGGTCGGCATCCCCTCTGCTGATCCGGCAAACAACTCGGGCGCACCGGGTAGCGCAAGCGGTTCGCCCGCCGCGGGCCACCGAAAGAAACAGACGCCCGCCGGACGGGGACCGGGCAGGTCCTGGAGGAGCCGCACGAGATTGCGCACGCCCGCCGCCCGGGGCCACTGGAACACCGCCACCGTGCCGGGCTCCACCGTCACCGGCCCCAGCTCCGTCTCGGCCGCCGCGCGCAGGGCGAAGGTGTCCTCCAGGGGGAATGGCGGCGACAGCGGCGTGAACTTGCCGGTACGGGTCTCGGCGAGCAACTCTTCCCAGCGCGGATCGTCCAGCAGGCTCTCGGGCGCCACATCGTGCCGGAGGCCCCGCAGGCGGCCCTCGCGGTTGAGCACGAGCACCCGTCCGTAGGCGGGCAGCCCGACGACGAGGCGTGCCTGCCCCTGGACGCCGTTCTGCACGCGCCGGAGCAAATCGCGCGTTTCCCAGAGGGGCGGCGGCTGCGAGCGGGGCTTCGGTAGTTCGTTGCCGTAGAACTGCATCGCCACTTCGTCCACCACCCCACACAGGCTCCCGTAGGCGGGGGAGCGCAGCCAGTCGGGCAGCGCCGTCACACTCAAGGAGTGCGGTCCCCGCAGCGCGGCCCGTATCCCCTGCAAGAACCGCACGTAGTCGGCCAGGCGGTCCGTCGGCACATCGGCGTCCCACTGAATGCCGGACGCGGCGCCGGGAAGGGCAGGGCGCACGAGCGCCGCCGCCTGCGTGGCGCCCTCCGGCCCGAGCAGGAGGGGGAGAGCCTCGGTCTCCACGCGGATCACAGCATGCAGCGCGCACGGAGGCACGCTCTTCCACACCTGGCCCGCAGTCCACGCGAGCGCGCCCTTCCGCGCTGTCAGCGTCCCCGCGTGCACAAAGAGCCCACTCACACCAGTGCGACGGAGCGTCTCTCCCTCACCGGCCGAGAGCTGAAACGGATGGTGCCAGTACCACCACGCCCGCGTCAGGGGACGAGGCGCGCCCGGTCGGGGGTCACCGGACCGCGGGGCGGGCGAACACCCGGTGGCGAGCACTGCGCCGAGCATCCCCACCCCGAGCATCCTCCGGTCTGCACGGCGCATCCGGGACCGTGGGGCACACATCAAGCCTGAACTCCTGTCCACGTGCACCGGTCCGCACTCGTCCGAACGTGTCCTTCGCCGATCCCGTCTTTCACGCCGACGCCGATACAGGCCAAAGATTGCCCGGTGACAGCGTCCCCTGGACACACATTGCGGCCTACTGCGCAGCGGACAACCCCTCCTGCAGGGTCGCCAGCAACCGGGGGAGATCCTCGTCGAAGAGCGCCTCCGGGTCGAGCCGGATCCCGGGGAACACGCGTGAGCGGTGGATGCCGTCCGGGTCGGGATCCATCTCGACCAGGGAACCTTGTTCCCGCACGAACCAGCGCACCCGGCGGGCTTGCGGCAGGACCACCAGGTACTCGTCCACCAGCGCGGCTGCGTAGTCTCGGAATTTCACGCCCAGATCCGTAGCCTCGGTGGTGGCGGCAATCTCCACCACCAGTTCCGGAGGTCCCTCCAGATAGGTTCCGGAAGCGCGCACCCGCCCGCCGGCAGCCGGCGTGCGATAGAGAACCAGATCCGGTTCCGGCTCGCTCGCAGCGCCGAGGAGGAGGGTCGGGGTCACATGGCTCCGCACTCCGCCCACCGCGGCCTGGTACAGCACGAACCAGCCGCTCAAGATGGAGTGCAGGGAGGAGTGGACGGCTCCGGTGGGCATGCCCATACGCACAGTTCCCCCGATCAACTCGGCGCGGGCGCCGGGTGGGGCGGACTCGTACAGGCGGTGGAACGCCTCCCGGCTCAGTTGCTGCCCGTCGCGAAGGGACGGGATCCCCAGCGGAGGTGGGGATGCATCAGGCTGCACGGTGGCGGGCATGGCTCCGATCATACGCCGTACAGGTCGCCGAACTTCGTCTTCAGATAGCGGAAATAGGCGTCGGTCCCGAGGGGTTCGCCGGTGGCCCGCCGGACCAGTTCGTCCGGGAAGAGCGCGCGGCCATGAACGTGTACGTTGTCCCGCAGCCAGCCGAGCAGCGGCGCCGTTTCGCCGCGCTCGATGTGCGCGGGAAGTTCCGGCAGCGCGCGACCGGCCGCGTCGAAGAGCTGCGCCGCCAGCACAGTCCCCAGCATATAAGTCGGGAAGTAACCCAGAATCCCGATGGACCAGTGGACGTCCTGAAGAATCCCCTCGCGATTGGACGGCGGGACGACGCCGATGAGGTCCCGCATGCTCTCGTTCCACGCCTCGGGAGCATCGGCCACGGAGAGATCTCCATCCAGCAGCCGGTTCTCGATCCGGTAGCGGAGGAGGATGTGCAGGTTGTAGGTCACCTCGTCGGCCTCCACGCGAATCAGCGAGGGGGAGACGTGATTGATGGCACGGTAGAAACGCTCGAGGGGGACCTCGCCGAACTGGGCCGGGAACACCCCCTGCAGGCGGGCGTAGTAATGCTTCCAGAAGCCCCGGCTGCGTCCCACCAGGTTCTCCCAGAGGCGGCTCTGGCTTTCGTGCACCCCGAGCGA
This sequence comes from Actinomycetota bacterium, assembly GCA_005805375.1. GTDB lineage: Bacteria > Armatimonadota > SYMT01 > SYMT01 > SYMT01 > SYMT01. Next base: position 406 of record SYMT01000327.1, on the reverse strand, counting down.
GGTGCCGCTCCCCAGCACGTTGCCGTCCAGCGAGGCGCCGATGCCCTGCTCATAGAGCGCATGCCCCATCTCGTGCATCGAGGCAAAGAGCGAACTGGGGAGAAACCGGCGGTCGTAGCGGGTGGTGATCCGGACATCGTCGCGGGAGAAGTGCGTGCAGAACGGATGTACGGACCGATCCTGACGGCCGCGCTGGAAGTCGTACCCGCACTCACGGAGAATCTCTTCGGAGAAATGGCGCTGCTTCTCTTCGTCGAACTCCTGGTGCAGGAGTTGCTCGTCCGCCGCCGCACAGCGATCGTACAGCGCCCGGGACAGGGACGTCAACTCGGGGTGCAGGCGCCCGAATACTTCATCGAGCTGGGCACAAGTCATTCCCGGCTCGTAGAGATCCAGCAGCGCATCG
>SYMT01000326.1 GCA_005805375.1 Actinomycetota bacterium | reverse complement strand
GCTGGTGCGCGACGGCGGCCTGCGGGGTGTGGTGCTGAAAGTGGCCGAGAACCTGGCGGGCGTCACCTTCGTCGGCCTAGCATGCCGGGCCGAAGGTGGCGCGCTGCTGGCCCATGTCTCCCGCCAGGCGGCCGGGCGCGGGCTGGCGGGACTGGAGTTCGCCGTGGGCATTCCCGGCACCATCGGCGGCGGCATCTTGATGAACGCCGGCGCCTATGGCGGTGAGATGAAGGAAGTGGTCACCCACGTGACCGTGGTGAACGAAACCGGAGAGGTGCGGACCCACGCCGCCGCCGACCTGGAGTTCGCCTACCGCCGGAGCCGTCTCCAGCGGGAGCCCTGGATCGTGACGGAGATTGCTCTGCGCCTCCAGCCGGAGATCCCGGAACGCATCCTGGCGCAGATGTCTCGCAACAACTACCTGCGTGAATCCATGCAGCCGCTCGCGTTGCCCAGCGCCGGCTCCGTGTTCAAACGTCCGCCTGGCAAGTACGTCGGGCCGATGATTCAACAACTCGGCCTGAAGGGTTACCGGATCGGCGGTGCGCAGGTGTCTGAGAAGCATGCCGGCTTCATCGTCAACCGGGGCGGTGCGAGCGCGGCGGATGTCCTGGCGCTGATCCAGCACATCCGTCAGCAGGTCCAGGCGCAGTTCGGCGTGTGGCTGGAAACCGAAGTCAGAATCATCGGAGAGGAGCTCTAAGCATGCGCACCCAACTGCAGGCGGCTGAAATCGAACACTATGGCGACAATGGCTTCGTCATCCTGGAGGACTTCCTCACGCCGGACGAACTCGAAGGGTGGCGTGCGGCGGTGATGGAGGCAGTGGAGGAGCGTGGGGATGTGCGCATTCCCGGGTTCCAGGGGGACTCCGGCGGCTTCTATGGGCGGGTATTCCTCCAGCGAGTGAACCTCTGGCAAACGAGCGCGCGGATGAAGGCGCTGATGCTGGACGAGCGCCTGGGCCGGCTGGCAGCGGAACTGGCAGGCGTGGACGGGATCCGTATCTGGCACGACCAGACGCTCATCAAGGGCCCGTGGGCCAATCCCACTGCCTGGCACCTTGATGTACCGTACTGGTCATTCAGCAGCCGGGACGCCCTCTCCATCTGGGTGGCCCTGGACGACGTGACGCTCGAGAACGGCTGCCTCTTCTTCTTGCCCGGCACGCACCGCGAGGCTACGTTCGACAATGTCGGCATTGGGCAGAACATGGGAGAATTGTTCCAGGTGTACCCGCAGTGGGCGACTCGGGAAGCGGTGGCGGCGCCGATGCGTGCGGGCTCTTGCAGCTTCCACAACGGCCTCACGGCGCACGGCGCGCACGCCAACATGACGCCGTATCTCCGGCGCGCGATGACCTGCGCCTACATGCCGGACGGAAGCCGCTTCAACGGCAAGCAGAACATCCTCCGCCCCGAACAACTCGCCCGTCTCTCGGTCGGCGATCCGCTCGACGATGACGCACAGAACCCGCTGCTCTTCTCTCGCTCGAGTTCGGGTGTAGGGTGTAGGGTGTAGGGTGTGGAACGAGTATCGGCGCCGGTCCTTCGTAGTCCATCGCCGGCGAGGAGTGAGGAGAGAGTGCCGGCACTCGTTTCTCTCTCTTCTCCCCTCACTCCTCGCCCGGCAGGTATTCCGGCGGCAACAGCGCCGCCACGGCCGCGTAGAGTTTCTCGGTGAGGGCATCTATCCGAGCACGGCGGGGGAGCGTGGGATCCAGATCCGAAGGGTGGATCGGGGGGCCGAACGTGACAGTCACACCACCCCTGGCCCATCGTGGGTAGATGGGCGGCTTCATCGGCAACATCCGGTCGGTGCCGGTGATCCCCACCGGGACAATCGGCACATCATTCCGGATGGCCAGCATCGCCGCCCCCCCCTCGAACGGATAAAGCGTACCGGTGACGGTCGTGCCGCCCTCGGGGAAGATGACGAGCAGATCCCCGTCTGCCAGGTGCCCCTCCGCCTCCCGCAGGGCGTCGCGATCCATCTTTCCGCGTTCGACCGGAAAGGCGCCGTACATGGGGATGAGACGCCCCAGCACCGGGATCCGGAACAGAAAGTCGTTCCCCATAAACCAGCAGGTGCGCCGGATGACGCAGCGCAGGGCCGGGGGATCGGCCCACGATCGATGGTTGGCCGCCAGGAGCGCCGGGCCGGATGTGGGAATATGCTCGAGTCCGGTGACCCGAAAGCCGCCGAACACGCGGAAGATCCCGTGCAGGATCCAGGAAGTGACGCGGATGACGCGAGGCCGTTGGAGATTCAAGAGGGTAAAGGGTAGAGGGTAGAGGGTAGACCAGCTCATTGCGGAGAGGAGCGAGTGGGGGAACGACTCGTTGTGGAGAGGAGCGAGTGAAGCGCAGTGAGTGGAGACGTCGGACACACACATCTCACGCCTCTCCACTCACTTCTCGGCGCCGGACGCACTCCTCACTTCTCTCCACTCGTTCCTCGCTGGGAGGCCGGCGGGACGCCGGCGTTCCCGGGATATCGCCCTCAGTCCCGCCTATCGGGGTGATGCTGTGCCGGCAGGCACCGCCGCGGTCTCTTCGCGCTCCCGCAGCTTGCGCTCGTAGCACTCCGGACAGTTGTAGAGCGGGCGGGCGTTGGCGCGGTTGTATCCCGTATCAATCACCACCCGGCTTACCGTCGGCGTCACCCGCCCACAGGTATCACAGCGCAGCGCCTCGGCATTGGTTTCAGTCGGCATAGCAGTTCTTCGGCCCCCGGGGGAAGTCTATCGAACTCCGCCCGGCGCAACCTGCCACTCTGCGTACCGCCGCCGATAGAGCCCGATTTTCACGGTGAGCGGCGGCTGGTAGTCGGCAAGGTAGTACTCAAGAGAGGACGACGAGTGTGCGAGTTGCCCGGGCAGCAGTCGCACTCGGACCCGACGGCGGTTCCGGTCGTGAACCTGGAGCGGAACACCTACGAACGACTTGCCTTTTGGGTGCACCGTGAGGCGCCAGCGAGCCCACCGGGGTACCGGCCCGTCCTGATGAGCTGTATCACCCGATCCAACGCGCGTCACCAGCAGACCCAGGCGTCCCGGCTCGCGGAAGTACGCTTCACATGATTCCCGCCACGCTCCGTTACTTCCGTCAAAGGTAAATCCCGGAACCCAGGTCCGCTTGAACCGAGGCCGATCGAGGTGGGCAAGGATCTGATCATCCGGGGGGCTCGGGGGTACCGCCAGCGCGCGTGTGAACTCGAGTCGCACCCGGTAGGTCTCCTCGGCAGGCAGCCAGGCGAGTTCTCCCAGATCCAACTGGTGCCGAACCTGTCCGTTCGCCAGAACGGAGGTCTTGAGGGTCCGAAGGAACCACCTGTTCCCGCAAGCATCTTGCATGGTCGCGTCGAGTGGCAGCCAGGGATTTCGGGCCGCGCTGTCGGCTGAGAACCGTAGGGAAAGGGTAATCGGAACGGGCACCGTCGCGCTGGGGAGAGACGCAGGCGAGAAGTGGTGACCCGGCAGGTGGAACCCATCCAGCGACACCACTGTGTTCTCCAGGCGACGCAGAGCAGGCAGTGGGGCCCCGGGCCACACCGGACCCACGCGCGCCATCGGATTCGCGATCGGGTACGTGGCGAGTTCTACCGGAGCGCGCCCGGGCTCTACCTGAAAGAGGCGAAACGTAAGCCGGGCATCCCGTCGAGGACGGTTCTGGGCTATCCAGACTGCCCAGGGATCCTCGGAAGCGGGATAGCTACCGCCACAGTTCTCGACCAGGCTCCCGTGACCACGTGCATTCACCAATACCCCAACTACACGGCCTTTCGGACTGGGCATCGGAATCCCAGCATCCCAGGCAGGTGCTGGCCTGGGCGCCGCCGCGCTTTGCGCCGGCTGCGCCTGCCGCTCGGTAAGCAACAGCAGGCCGTCGCCCGTCCAGCACTCCGGCGGTAGAATCCTGATACCCGAAAACCAGACGGGAAGATTCACCGCAACCGGCGGTATAAGCATCACCATGGGGGATAGCCTCCGCTGCAGCAGCGACCCGGTGCATATGAGGTACTGGTCGCTGGTGGACTGGGAGACTACAGCAGATAGCCGCAGACGACTGCCGTCCGGCAGGCGGGCGACGGGCCCCGGCACAATCAGCGCCGCCGACCCCAGGACCAACGCCAGGGCGATCAGTAGTGAAGCAGCCGAGCCCAGGAGCCAGTGCCGCCGTCTCCGATCAGGCTGTGCAGACATATCTACCTCAAGCTCCTACCGTATCCGGAACTCACGCTGCGTCAGCACCGGCCTGATGCCTGACTTCGGCGCCGGGATGGGTGCTGCTCACCAGTGCCAGCGGGGCACTCGCGGTGTCGAGGGGACGCGCTCCAGACGCATGCCATCCGTCCCTCAGCCGGGACAGTATTACCGCCGATGCCGGCAAGATGCCGGCGCTCCCGGGAGTGATACTGAGTCCAAAGTCCGGTGGCAATTCACGCCTGTCCGAGGGAGTGTGGTGCGCAGTGCTTACGCCGTCCTGATTCCAACGATGATTGCGGCCAGCACTCCGCTACACTGGTGCAGGCGTGCCTAACCGCTGCCGTTCGCGCTTGCGGGGCGCCGATGCCGGCGTTCCCGGGCACGGATCGAATCACGCACCATCGCCGTCATTTCCGGACGGTCCCCTCCATAGTGACGCGGCCGGCGTAGGGGCAACCCCCTGTGGTTGCCCGCTCAACCCCGGTGGTGTGCCCGTCCACAGGTCTGCCGTAGACGCAGTGCCCCACGGTCCGCATCCCACACAAGAGCGCTCCCCGGGGACGCCGGCGTCCCGCCGGCCTCCCGGCAACGAAACGACCCCGACAGGTACCTCCCCGGCACGTCCCTGAATGACCGCAAGTAGGGGCAACTCCCTGTGGCTGCCCCTGTCGTATCCTGCGGCACACCGGCTCTGACGACAGCGCCGAGTGGGGCCGGCAATCGGAGTTGCCGGACTCCACAGCGGTTGGCGGGGGGCTTGGCCGACGGGAGGTCGGCGGTCCCGGGGACGCGAGCCGGCAATCGGAGTTGCCGGACTCCACAGCGGTTGCCAGGGGGAGGCCGGCGGGACGCCGGCGGTCCCGGGGGTGGTGGAGGCTGCCGCCTCGATCGGAGGTGGCCGGCCAGACGGCGGCGGTCCCGGGGGCGGTCAGCTTCCCCGCGTGCCGCTGCCGGTCTCGGCGGCGGCGGCGGCGACGAGTTGCTTCTGCACGGCGGCGGCCGCTGCTTTCCCGCCGCGGCGCTGGAGCAGCTTGACGAACTCCTCTACGGGCCGGAGGGGGTCTTCGCCGTCGAAGAAGAGGCGTATGCGGTCCGGGATGAACTGGAGGCGCTTGTTGTGCCGGTACAGCTCACGCTGCTCGTCCCGGTCCATGCGGCGGGAAAGCCAGAGCAGGACGCTGCCCTTCTCGGTCTCGATGCGGGCCACCCCGGCCGTGAGGCAGTCCATGCGCAGGCGCAGGATCGCCAACACGTTCCAGACCGTCTTCGGCGGGTCCCCGAACCGGTCTTCGAGTTCGGCCTGGACCCGGTCCACATCCTCGCGGGTGCGGCAGGCGGCCATCTTCCGGTAGAACGCGATGCGCAGTCCTTCGGTGGGGATGTAGTCTTCCGGCACGTAGGCGGAGAGCGGGAGGATGACGGTGGGGAGGAGGGTTTCTTCCACCGCCTCGCCCTTCAGGGTCTTGACCTCCTCTTCGATCATCTGGCAGTAGAGATCGAACCCGACGGAGATCATGTTGCCATGCTGCTCGGCGCCGAGAAGGTTGCCGGCGCCGCGGATTTCCATATCGCGCATGGCGATGTTGAAGCCGGCGCCGAGGTCCGTAAACTCGCGGATGGCATCCAGGCGCTGCTGGGCGGTTTCGCTGAGTTCCTTGGCGGGCTGGTAGAGCAGGTAGCAGTAAGCCTGGCGGGAAGAGCGGCCCACGCGCCCCCGGAGCTGGTGGAGCTGCGAGAGCCCCAGAAAGTCGGCGTTGTGAATGAGGATCGTGTTCACGTTCGGAATGTCAAGGCCGCTCTCGATGATGGTGGTGCAGACCAGGACATCAAACTCCCCGTCGTAGAAGGACAGCATCACATCCTCAAGTTCGGTCTCCTTCATCTGGCCGTGGCCCACCCGGATGCGGGCCTGGGGCGCCAGGCGATGGATCCGCTCCGCGTGCCGGGCAATACTCTCAATGCGGTTGTGGACGAAGTAGACCTGGCCGCCCCGATCCAGTTCTCGGAGAATCGCCTCGCGGATCACCCAGTCTTCCGCCTCCATGCAGTACGTGCGCACCGACAGGCGCCCCTCCGGCGGTTCCTCGATCACGCTCATGTCGCGGATCCCGGAGAGCGACATGTGCAGCGTCCGGGGGATGGGCGTGGCGGTGAGGGTGAGCACATCCACCGAGGCGCGAAGCTGTTTCAGGCGCTCTTTGTGCGCCACTCCAAAACGCTGCTCTTCGTCCACAATCACCAGCCCCAGGTCCTGGAACTGCACGTCCTTAGAGAGAAGACGGTGGGTGCCGATGGCAATGTCCACCACACCGTCCTGGATGCCCTGTACGGCCTGCTTCAGCTCCTGGCGGGAGCGGAACCGGGAGAGCAGCTCCACCCGCACAGGAAAGGCCGCGAGGCGCTCTGTAAAGGTGTGGTAGTGCTGCTGGGCCAGGATGGTGGTCGGGACCAGCACCGCCACCTGCTTGCCGTCCGTCGCCGCTTTGAACGCCGCGCGGATCGCGACCTCGGTCTTCCCATAGCCCACATCACCGCAGACGAGGCGGTCCATGGGCTGCGCCCGCTGCATGTCGCCCTTGGTGTCCTGGATGGCCCGCAGTTGGTCACGAGTCTCGCGGTAGGGGAAAGCGGCCTCCATCTCCTCTTGCCAGATGGTGTCCTCGGCGAAGGTGTACCCCTGCGCGGCAGCCCGCTTGGCGTAGAGCTGGATGAGCTCCTTCGCCATTTCGCGCACCCTGGCCCGGACCCGGCTCTTGGTCCGCTGCCACTCGGCGCCGCCCAGGCGATGCACCGTCGGCGGGCTGTCGGTGTTGCCGATGTATTTCTGCACCCGGTCGAGCTGGTCGCTCGGCACAAAGAGCCGATCCGGCTCCTGGTAGTCAATCTGCAGAAACTCACGCTGGACGCCATTGACTGCCCGCCGGACCAACCCCCGGTAGCGCCCGATCCCATGCGACACATGGACGACCAGATCCCCCACCTTCAGCTCCAGCAGCGACATGATCGGTCGCCCTTCGCGGAACTTTTGCGGTTGTCGCTCGGCCCGGACACGGCGGCGTTGGCCCCCTTCGCCAAATACCTCAGCGTCCGTGAGAATCCGTATCTTGAGCGCGGGAAGCTGGAACCCGGCGCTCAGGCGGCCATGCACGACCTCGACCGGATGCGGCCCTCGGCGCGACGTGCGGGAAGTGGAGTGAGCAAAGAGGTCCGGCGGCTCCGCTCCTTCCTCGCTCCCGTCCGCTTCCTCCTCGCAGTGGTCCACCACGGTGGTCGGCACTTCCTGCTGCACCAGGAGCTCCACCAAACGGTGGGGCTGGTCGCTTGCAATGGCTACCCGGCTGCCCGTACCGAGCCAGCCGCGGATGCGATCCGCCAACCGGGGGATGTCTCCATGCACGGCATCCACTACCCCGGAGTTGATCACAATCTTCTCCGCGCTGTCCTGAACCTTCCGCATCCAGGGGAGAGACTGGGCCGGCAGGGTGAGCAACACGACCCGGTAAGCCTGAACACGTTCAAGAAAAGCGCTCAAATCTATACTGGTGGATCGCAGGCTGGTCACGTGCTGGGGCAGGACGCGGTCGCCGGCATCCGCAGCGTCCCGGCGCTGACGCTCCCGGTCATGGGCGTCGAGCCATTGGGAGCGCAGATGGTTCGGCTCGTCCAGCACGATCACCGAACCCGGCGGGAGGTGCTCCAGCAGCGTGACGGTGCGACTCACACTCTCCGCGGGTGCGATGTCTTCGCGCGCGGGCAGAATCCCGACCTCGGGCACTTCGTGCGTGCTGAGCTGTGTCTCCGGATTGAATTCCCGCAGGCTCTCGACGTCGTCCCCGAACAGTTCCAGACGTACCGGCGAGACGTGGGTCGAGGGCCAGACGTCCAGGAGGCCGCCGCGGACCGCGAATTGTCCCGGCTGCTCGACCAGCACCGCCCGCTCGTAACCCAGGTCCGACAGCTTCCGCGTCAACTCCGACAGGTTCACCTGTCCGCGCGCCGCAAGCAGCACGCGGTAATCGCTGACCCGACCGAACGTCTCCCGCAGCGCGGCTTCAATGGGCGCCACGACCACTTTGAGCGAGTGGGATGCCAGGGCCTCCAGCACTCCAATGCGCGTGCGGGCCAGCGCCTTCCGTTCGGAGGTCATCGAAGAGGCCAGCACCTGACGATCCGGCACGAACCGGTCCAGGTCCGCGTCGCTCGCCGGATACAGGCCGATCTCGTGCGCGGCCAGGCCGAATGCGACCAGGTCCTCGGCCAGTCGTTCGGAGACCTCCTCGGTCGCGGTGAGGAAGAGGACCAGGCGCCCGACATCCTGCTGGAGCGCCGCCGTCAGCGCTGCCTTGCTGGCGCCTGCGAGGCCCTCTATCCAGACGGGAGCCTGATCTTTCCGGAGGGCTTGGAGACCCCGCATGTACTCCGGGGACTGATGGAAGCAGCTCAGCAGCGGTTGCAGGCGCATGGTTCGGTGTGGGGGGAGAGGGTGTGACCGAGAGCGGTACGCACACCCCACACATTATCACGCCGCGTGGAGTACGGCGAGTTGGGGCAACCGCGGGGGCCGGGACAACCACGGGGGGTTGCCCCTACGGCGCCGGAACCGCGCGGATCTACCCCGTCCCTTTCACCCACACTCGGGTTCTACCGGGAGCGATGCGGCTGTCCCAACACAGCAAGGCAGGTCTCGATCACACTACGGATACGATCCGTGAACGACGGACCGTGCTGGGAGACCGGTTGGACCCGTCCAGCCCCGTCGCCGCCTGCGTCTGCCTCCAGTGGAAACAGTGCAATGGCCACCTCGCCCGGCCGCACCCAACCGGCCCGCCGCCGGGCTTCCTGCTCCGCTCCGGCCGGTGTCTTCAGGTATTCCACTTCGGCCCGCAGAGCATCATTGGTCGCTTCCTGCCGGGCCAGGGTGGCCTGAAGCTGTCGGATCTCCTGCCCGGTTTGATAGGTGCGCACCAGCGGATGAATCGCAAACTGGCCGAGGCGGACGACCAGGCAAAAACCGATGGCTCCGCCGATCAGCAGGAGGGCGCGCTTCTGCGCGCCGGCAACCCGGCCCAACCGCAGGGAAGGCGCCGCGCGACGTCGCGCTCGAGGCCTTTGGGGTCGGAGGGGGTTGACGAATACCGGATCCAGCTCGCGGGACTGGCTCATCTCTAACTGCACCGGAGGGAAGCCCGGCAGGGAGACCGGGAGGGGAGGGGTGTCGAAGTTCTCGACGACTACTTATATCATCGGATCGTTCCGGTGCAGGATTATACGGAAAAAAGTTTCGAGACGAATCGCGCCTGCCGGGCGAGGAGTGAGTAGAGAGAAGTGAGAAACGAGTAGTCTCCGCACTCACTTCTCTCTACGCTTGCCTCCCCCAGCCGCCACTCCGCCCCCTGTCTAACTCTTCCCCTTCAAGTTGTAGAACGCCGCCCGACCCGGGTAAACCGCCGCGCCGCCGAGCTCTTCCTCGATGCGGAGCAAACGATTGTACTTGGCCACCCGCTCACTGCGTCCCGGGGCGCCGGTCTTGATCTGGCCGGCGTTCAGTCCGACAGCCAGGTCCGCAATGGTGGTGTCCTCTGTTTCGCCGGAGCGGTGGGAAATGATCGCCGTGTAGCGGGCCCGCTTCGCCATCTCGACGGCTTCCAGAGTCTCCGTCAGGGTGCCGATCTGATTCACTTTCACCAGAATCGAGTTCCCCACCCCGTCCCGGATCCCGCGCCCCAGGCGCTCAGTGTTCGTGACGAAGAGGTCATCCCCCACGAGTTGCACCCTGTCGCCCAACCGCTGCGTCAGGAGCGCCCAGGTATCCCAGTCATCTTCCGAGCAGCCGTCTTCCAGAGAGATGATCGGGTAGCGGGAGCACCAGTCCTCCCAGAGTTGCACCAGCTCCGGACCGGTCAGCGTCTTGCCTTCAATCGGGAGCACATACTTGCCGCCCTGGTAGAGCTCGGTGACCGCGGCATCCAGCGCGAAGCAGATCTCGTCGCCGAGCCGGTACCCTGCCGCCTGCACGGCCTCGGAGATGACCTGGAGGGCTGCCTCGTTGCTGCCCAGCGCTGGTGCAAACCCGCCCTCGTCGCCGACCGTAGTGGTCAGCTTGCGGTCGTGGAGCACCTTCTTCAGAGACTGGTAAATTTCGGCCGAAATCCGCAGCCCTTCGCTGAAGGAAGGCGCCGCGACCGGCACGACCATAAACTCCTGAAAGTCTGTGCTGCCCTCCGCGTGCTTCCCACCATTCATGATGTTCATCATCGGCACGGGGAGCTGCCGGGCGCCGATCCCCCCGATGTACCGCCAGAGCGGCACGTCCAGCGCCGCCGCCGCCGCCCGCGCCACGGCCAGGGATACTCCCAGGATCGCGTTGGCTCCGAGTCGGGCCTTGTTCTTCGTGCCGTCCAGCTCGAGCATCGCCATGTCTATGCCGAACTGATCAAGGGCATCCTCGCCCTTCAACGACTGATCGAGCGTGCCGTTGACGTTCGCCACTGCCTTGAGGACGCCTTTGCCGCCGTAGCGTTTCTTGTCGCCGTCGCGGAGGTCGACCGCCTCGTGGGCGCAGG
>SYMT01000325.1 GCA_005805375.1 Actinomycetota bacterium | reverse complement strand
CGGCCGGGAAGATGGCGGCCGGAAAGACGCCGGCCGCGAAGATGGCGACCGCGAAGACGCCGGCCGGCAAGATGTCGGCTGGAAAGATGGATGCCGGGAAGATGGCGGCAGGGAAGATGGCTGGCGACAAGATGCAGGGCGCCAGGTAACGTCCGTAGGGACTTCCGGGCACGGCGCATCCGGCGCCGTGCCCCTGCCGAGCGTGCTGCAAGATGCGCGGAGGTACACGCCTCGCAAGGAGCTGCGTCGCGACGAAGGAAGTGCGGCCCGCGTGGGGGAAATGATGGCGCAAGAGTAAGCCCTCCCTTGCGCCCGGCGCGCCCACCGCGAACCTTCCCACTATGACACCTCTCGAAACCGGTCTCATCTACGATGCAACAGGGCGCCCGGATGCAGAGCGCATCACCTTCTTCACCGCGCTCTGTCCACTCGCATCCGGTACGGTCATGGCCGGCTGCCAGATCGGACCCGCGAAGCACGCCCCCACCGCCACCCTTCGCCTGTTCCGATCGCACGATGCGGGCAGTAGCTGGGAGGAGCTGTCCTGGCGGTTCGAGACCACGTTGGACGGCATTCCGGGTTCTCTCGCCGCCGCGGAGATGGCCGAGGCGGAGCCGGGCCGGCTGCTGCTCTTTACCACCTGGTTTGATCGCAGCGACCCGGAGCGCCCGCTGTTCGATCCCATCACTGAGGGCATTCTCCCCGCGCGCCAGTTGATGGCAATCTCGACCGATGAGGGCACGACCTGGAGTCCCTGGCGCGTGCTCCCCACCCCCGGCCTCACCGGGTGTGCGGTCACCGGGCCCCCCGTGCGGTGGGATGACGGCGCCATCGCCTTTGCATTTGAGAGCTTCAAGGAACATGACGATCCCAACCCGGGCCGTCACGCCGCCTGGTTGCTGGTGACCCGGGATGGCGGGCGCACATTTGAGGCGCCGTTCCTTGTGGCCCAGCACCCCCGGCACACCATCTATTACTGGGACCAGCGCGTTTGCCCCGCCGCACAGTCCGGGGACTTCATCGCGTTGTTCTGGACGCACGACCTGGTGCAGAAGAAGGACCTGCGAGTCCATTTCCTCCACGCCTCCCTGAATGACGGCGAGCGCGCCGCGGCTTCCCCCGTGGAGACCACGATTCCCGGCCAGATTGCGGCCCCGCTACTGCTCCCGGACGGGCGCATCTTCGCGTTTGTCGTGGATCGCGACCGGCCGGGCACCCTCTGCCTCTGGCAGTCCGATGATGACGGGCACACCTGGCCCGAACACCGCAGGATGACCATCCACACGCACGACGAACAGGCACGCCTGTCCCAGGGCCGGGAGAATGTTGATTTCCGGCAGTACTGGGAGGACATGGGCAAGTGGACTTTCGGCCACCCTGCCCTGCGCCAACTTCCGGACGGCCGCCTCCTGCTGGCCTACTATGCCGGCACACCGGACCGGATGAGTCTCCACTGGGCACGCTGCGACCCATAGACTACTTCCTTGTGCTATTCCGGGGGGGGGATGCGAATAGAAACTTCACATCATTTCCGTGTGGGTGAAGGAATCGTCGGGCGGAGTGTTGAAGGAACAAGCGTACAGTTTCGGACCCGGGCTGTTTCGTCCGCTTCGTCCGCTTCATCCATCGGGGCCACTGCCCCAGGAGGACCGACTATGCGCCGGAGAGGGTTCACTCTCATCGAACTTTTGGTGGTGATTGCGATCATCGCCATTTTGGCCGCCATCCTCTTCCCAGTCTTCGCGCAGGCACGCGACAAGGCTCGGGGTGCGGCCTGCCTTTCCAACACGAAGCAGATGGCCGTCGCGTTTGCGATGTACACTCAGGACTTCGACGAACTCATGCCGATGGCATATTTTGGTGACTGGTCGCCGTGCTGCGCCCCGCGGGGGGGGCACTGGCCCTGGCCCAAAGTACTGATCCCTTACGTCAAGAATAAGGCTGTCTATACCTGCCCGAGCTATTCCAGTGCAAACTGGGATACCCTTGCGGGGGCCTACGGAGCGGGCTTCGAGTACGACTTCCCATCCGTGATCGGCTACGGGTACAACAATTACGGCCTGGACGGCAAGTCCCTCGCCGCGATTGAGCGCCCGGCCGATACCTACGCCATCCTGGAAAGCCGCTACTACCCGCCGGGGCACCCTTCGCACAATGCCCGCTGGGGGTGGTACACGGTTTACCCGCCTTCCACCAGCCCAAATCTCCTGGATTTCGCGCGCTGGCTCACGGCGCAGCGACACAACGAGGGCAACAACGTCGTGTTCTCCGACGGCCACGCGAAGTGGGTCAGATGGGACGTGCTGACCAGCAACCGCTCGCTCCCGAACTACAACGTGCCCGCCAACTTTCGGTAGGCTGCGTCTCGCACTCCACATGGCACGCACCCGGTCCAGTGCCGGGTGCGTTGTCGTTCGGGTGGCGGAAAGGGGAAGTAGAACCGATGCTTGCACTTCTGGGTGGCCCCAGGGCCGTCACCCGCACTGCCGAACTGGCGCACGCCTCCCGTTGGCCCGTCTATGGAGACGAGGAGAAGGCCGCCGTCCTGGACGCGATGAGCGCCGCCAACATCTACGCTCCGACGCCGGAACTGGAGCGCGAGTTCGGCGCCTATCACGGGGCCCGCTACGCACTCGCGCAGTGCAACGGCACCTCCACACTCCACACAGCCTACTTTGCCGCCGGAGTCCGACCGGGCGATGAGGTCATCACCTCGGCCTATACCTGGCACCTCCAGGTGACGCCGATCCTCGCGCTCCACGCGCTCCCGGTGTTCTGCGACATCCACCCGCACAGTGGGTGTATGGACCCCGAAGACCTCCGCCGGAAAATCACTCCGCGCACCCGGGCCATCGTTGTGGTGCACGCCTACGGGGCAGTGGCGCCGATGGATGAAATCACGGCCATCGCGCGGGAGCATGGGGTTCCGGTCATTGAGGATGCCTCCCACGCCCACGGAGCGGTGTATCACGGGCGGAAGATCGGCACACTGGGGGACATCGGGTGCTTCAGCCTCCAGGCCGCCAAATTGATGAACGGCATTGAGGGCGGCATCATCATCACCGACCGAGAGGAGTACTACGAGCGAGCCTGCGCGTTGGCCCACTACGAGCGCCTCCCCGCCCTCGCCCACCAGGAGTACCGGCAGTACAACGATCCGGATCAGGTGCAGGCGCCGTCCAGCTTCGGTTTCAAGTATCGCATCCACCCGCTGGCGGCCGCGATCTCGCGCGTCCAACTGCGCCACCTGGACGAGGGGAACCGGCGCCGCCAGGAGCATCTGGGCGCGCTGAGCCGCCGCATCGAAGCCAGTGGCGGCGATGTGCTGAAACCGCCGTACGAGGAAGAAGGCGTCTTCCGCACCTGGCTCGGATACATGTGCCAGTACCACCAGCCGGCGGGCGGGCCCTCCCGGGATCGTATCGTCGAGGCGCTTCGGGCCGAGGGACTCCCCGCCAACGGCGGGCGTGCCGGATACCTCCCCGTCTATTGGAACCCGCTCTACCAGCGACGGGATCTCTGGGGCGACGGCTACCCGTTCGATGCACCCTACGTCCGGGAAAAGGTCTCGTATGAACGCGGCCTCTGTCCGCAGGCGGAGCAGTTCTTCCAGCGCACGGTCGGCCTCCCGGTGCTCCATCGCGATGTGAGCTCGGAACTGCTGGATGAGATCGCGGGCGCGGTTGCCAAGGTTCTGGCGCACCGCGACCAACTGGTCTGAGGCAGCCCCGTTCATGCCTCTGCATATCTACGTACCGGACGACCACGGTGCGACGGAGGTCCTCGCGGTCTCCGGCGATGCGGTGGCCGTCCGCCCCCGCCGGTGGCCCGGGGACACCTATCCCTCCCTCTGGTTCTGGTTTGCCGTACGCAACGACACCAACAGCGCGGCGCCTGCGGCCCGGATCGAAGTGCGCGAACTGCGCCCGGGAGCAGACAGCTACGAGCCATTCTGGAAGCACTGCCTCTGGTCCCGGGATGGAGAGGCATGGGAACGCATCCCGGACGGCTGCCAGTCCTTCGGCGAAACGACACTCCGGATTGACGCGCCGCTTGCCGTCGGCGAAACCGTCTGGGTCGCCGCTACCTTCCCGCTGTCCTACGCCGGCTGCGCCGCCCGCAGCGCTGCGTGGCAGCAGCCGGCGCCCTCGGGCCTGACGCTCGAACGGCGGGAGTTCGGCCGGAGCGTGGAGGGGCGGCCCCTGGAGGCATTTCACATTCGGAGGCCGGGCGCGGCGCCGGAGCATCAGTTCGTCATTGTGGCGGGACAGCATGCCGTGGAGCAGACCGGCAAGCTGTTCGCACGCGTTGTGCTGGACGGATATCATTCGGGCGCCTTCGCGAACACCCCGATGGCGGCGCTGCTGGAGCAGTGGGCTGTCACCGTCGTACCGCTCGCGAACCCGGACGGCTGCGCCCACGGGCGGATGAACACCAACGCGGCGGGCGTGGTGGTGGACGATCCCGCAGACGACTCGGTCGAGACCCGCGCCCTCCTCGGACTGCTGGACGAGTTGCAGCCGCGGGTGCTCGTCAACTGCCACGGGTGGGGCAACGAGCAGGGCGCCCCGCCTTACGAAGACCTCTACCGCTGGACGGACGAAGATCCGCTCTTCGCCTGGCTGCGGGCGCGGGTGCCGGGATGCAACTCGTCTTCGGCCGCACACTGGCTCGCGGATCGTTTCCGCCTGGAGTGCCACGTGCGCCCCCGCTACGGCACCGAGTGCGTCATCACGGAACAGAACTGGAACTGGTACGTGCCGCCCTCCGGCGGGCCGCCGCGCCACCCCACGCGCGCAGATCTGGAAGTACGCGTCGTCGAGTACTTCACCGAAATGGCCTGCTTCTGTCTGCACGGAAAGGGAGCCGATGCCGCTCTTTGACGCCAACCGGATGCTCGGCCGGCGCTCGGTCCACGCTCCGGATGTGGGGCCCGCCGCCTCCCGCGCCGGGATTACGGTGTCCGGCCTGCTGGTGGAGATGGACCGCGAGGGAATTGCCGAGGCGCTGGTGTACCACGCTATGGCGGTGGACGGCCATCCCTGGGAGGGAAACCAGCTCCTGCTGCGAGAACTGGCCGGAGAGCCCCGCCTCCATCCAAGCTGGGTGCTACTCCCCACCACCGGGGAGATGCCAGCGCCCCGGGAGCTGGTGGCGCGGATGCAGGATGCAGGCGTGCGCGCGGCGCGCATCTGTCCATTGCGCCACCGCTTCCTGTTCAACGAGGCCAATCTGGGAGATCTGCTCGCCGAACTGGAAGCCGCCCGCATCCCGCTGCTCCTCGACTTCGGCCGGATTCGCTGGAGCGAGGAGGTGACGGACTGGACGAATCTGGACCACCTGTGCGGGCGCTATCCGGATCTCCCGTTTGTGCTCCTGGCAGAGGGGATGGCCGCCCCCCGTCGCCTCTACCCACTCTGGAGCCGGCGCCGCAATCTCTACCTGGAGACCAGCTATTACCAGGTGCATCAGGGACTCTCCGACGCCGTGCGCCGGGGCGGAAGCGGACAGGTGCTGTTCGGTACCGGCGCCCCGCTCCGCGCTTCCGGTCCCGCCCTGACCCAGCTTCGCTACGATTTCCTCAACGCTGAAGAACGCGAGCAGGTCGGCGGCGGCAACCTTCGGCGGCTCCTGGCTGCGGCCCACGGTGGGTCGGCGCTCCCCGCGCCGCCGGCCGTGCCCTCCGAGACCCGGGTGACCGAACTGCCTCCGCATCCGATCCTGGATCTCCACGTGCATCTGGGGACCTGGTTCAGCACCTATGTTCACAACGGCGAGGCGGATGGACTGGTGCAGAGCATGGACCGCCTGCACATCCAGGCGATGGCGTTGATTGCTTTCGACTCCATCGGCCCGGATGCACGCGGCGGAAACGAGCGAGTGGCGGCCGCCATGCGCGCTCATCCGGGCCGCTTCCTCGGCTACTGCACGGTGGATCCGAATGTGCAGCCGGGGGAAATGGAGCAGGAACTGGAGCGCTGTTTCTCCGGCGTGGACCCCACCGGGGCGCCCCGGCCCCGTTTTCACGCGATCAAGTTCCATTGCGACACCCACGGGTACCCGGCCGATGGGGACTGCTATCGCCCGGCGCTGGAGTATGCGGACGCGCACAACCTGTGCGTCCTGATCCACGGACGCATTACGGAGCCGATGCTGCGGCGCTATCCGAGTGCACAGTTCCTGTCGGCGCATGTCGGCGGATGGGACGGGCGCGGATCCAACTACGCGGTGGACTATTCCCACCACTTTGCGAACATTCACCTGGACCTCGCTGCGTCTACGGTCTTCTACGGTGCGTTCGAGAAGCTGGTCGAGGCAGCCGGCGCCGACAGGATCGTGCATGGCAGCGACGCTCCGCTGATGGACCCTGCCTACCAGTTGGGGCGCGTGCTGGAAGCGGACCTTTCCCCGGAGGATCGGGAGAAGATCCTCTACTCGAACGGGGCACGTCTCTTTCACCTCCCCGGTACCTCGCGATGAAGCTCCTCCGCCTGTCGCTCGGAGTCGCGCTGCTGCTCACGAGTCTTGCCCCCACCGTCGCGCAGCGCGGACCCACTGCATCGCCCGGCGGCGCGCGGGTGGAAACGCTATCCGACGAGGGCACGGTCTGGACGGCTGCTACCTGGGGCTACACCTCCCCCAAGCTGCTCTGGGACGGACAACGAGCCTACGCAGTCAACCTCGTGGGCGAGGGCCCCGGCAAGGACGTCGCGCGCGTGATGTGGCGAGACACGAATGGCTGGCACGCGGGCGCCGATCTGGAACCGGTGTATCAGCCCGCCACCCTGCTGCTCGACGAAGCCGGTCACATCCACGTCTTCTGCACCGACCGCGGGCAGCACGGTCACCACTGGATCAGCACGCAACCCGGCGACGTGACCCGGTTTGAAAAGCAGGAACTGCCGTTCTCCCGGAAATTCGCCTACGGCTACCTCGGCGTGGGGCGGCAGGGCAGCACGCTGGCGCTGGCAGGACTGGACCGCAGCTACCACATGTGGGTCATGGTGAAACCGGGGCGCGCGGAACCGTGGAAGAAACCTGTGCTGGTGGAGCGTGCAGAGTCCCGCACGCCTCCCGTCAAGGCGCCGCTCTACCCGGTGGTCATCCCCCACGGCGACGAAGTGGACGTAGTCTACAGCTACTGCCCCGACGGCAGCGTGCACAACACCTACAACCGGGTGGACCTGTTCCGCTGCAACTGGCGCACCGGCCGTGTTCTCCGGCACGAACGTGTCGCTGAAGGTCCCATCGGCGAGGTCACCTACGGCCTTGATGCACTCCTGGGGCGTGACGGCACGCTCTACTCCCTGTACATGACCGGCGCCTACCGGTACGGCGACCAGCGACCCGACCGCGCCGAGCGGCAGGGCCTCTACTGCGCCGTCCTCCGTCCCGGGGGTGTGTGGGAACGCCGCCGGGTCTCCCGCACCACCGGAACCGGCCAGCTCTGGGAAGGTCCGGACGGGCGCATCCATGCTTTCGAAAGCACCAGCACCCACACGCGCCACTTCCATAGCCCGGACCAGGGACGCACCTGGGAGGAACAAGCGCCTGCGTGGGATGCCCCCGGCTTCTTCCTCTACGTGCTCAAGGGCAACTCCGGCAGTCCTCCCGACCCCACTCTCCGCGCCGTCATGAGCCGCATCCAGACGGATGTACCCAAAGGCATGCCCGGGAAGTACGGCCTGCGCTACGTGGAAAGCACCCTCGGCACTGCGCGGATGCCCGCCGCGAAGTGAACTTGCTCCCGAACTGATCTCCCGTCCGCCCTTCCGGATTCCCCGCGCCGCCACGGGGGGTCGTCCCGGAATTCATTCCGGGGCTCTTGCCTTGAAACCGGCTGGGCCGGAATGTGTTGTGGTGACCCCGGCCCGGGGATGGATTGCCGGCCCGAAATGCTGTTCGCGCGCCGGAGAAGGCAGGTCGTGCACCCGCAACCGGGTCGCATTGCGCGCGCCGTGGGCGGTTTCGTCCACCCGCAACCGGGTCCCTCTTCGCACCCCGTATGCGGTTTCGCCGGAGTCCGAGGCGACAGCCTCGTCCACCCTCTCGAACGCGTACGTCCTCAAAGATGACTGCCCCACTGCAAGGGCCCGCGGCGACACGCAACCCCGGTGGGTGGGGAGCGCGAACCGGAGGCCCTGACGGCGAGGAAGGGTCGAGGGGGGCGCCCGGAGTCTCCGCACTCCGGTTCAGAGCGTCTCGCGCGGTTGCGGGGGACCCCCCCAGGCGGAGTACGGAGACTCTACATCCGCTGCCCATCCCGCAACCACCGCGCCTTTACCCAAGGATAGGCCCTGATGTTGAGGCACCCCCGTTCCCAATCTCGCCGGAGTCCGAGGCGACAGCCTCGTCCACCCTCTTGAGCGAGTACGTCCTCACGGATCATTGCACCACCCTTTGGGCTCGCGGTGCGACGCGCGCTCTGCGGCGTGGGCGCGCGATCCAAAGGTTCTGGCGGCGGCGAAGTGCCGATAGGGCTGTGGAAATCGCCAGGGTGGACGAGGCTGGCGCCTCGGACTCCGGCGAAACTCGCGAGGTGGGACGCTTGATCGGGAAGTTCGGGTGGCGACTGCGCG
>SYMT01000324.1 GCA_005805375.1 Actinomycetota bacterium | reverse complement strand
CATGCTCTGCGCCGGGCTTGCAAGCACCAGTGACGCGCCGGCCTTAGCTGCCGTGGGAACTGCGAGGACAGTTCGCCAGGCGCACCGAAGTTTCTTGTAGAAACTTGTCCGAGGTCCCCTCGGTCCCCGGCGCTCTGCGGTAGAGAATCTGGAGTCCCCTCTCTGCGTCCCTCTGCGTCCTCTGCGGTGGAGAAGATGGCTTGCGCTTGCACGAGCCATCAGTCCGAGGTGGGGGCCGGGGGCGACGAGGATCCCGCTACGGGCGCAGGTGTTTCTCCAGGAAGGCGAATGTACCCACCCCGTGGATGGTGTGCGGCCCGAGGAACACCTCGAGTTCGGTCCGGTCGCCGAGACCCAGACGATCGTAGCGCTGCCGGGTGCGGGCAAATTCGTACGCCACCCACTCGTCCGGCGCCACTCCATCGTCGTGGCCGCGCTCTACCATGAACGGGCGGGGGCAGATCAGCCAGCTCATCTCCGCGTAGTTGAAAGTGTTGCCCAGATCGAACTCCATCATCTCGTACTCGCCGGTGAAGAGATAGCTATAGCGATGGCGCGCGGAAACGTTCTTCCAGATCCACTCGTTGTAGTCGGCGGAGCAGATCGAGAGGCAGTACTTTTCCAGCAGCGCCGGCACCCGCATCGCCGTCTTGCCTCCATAGCTGAGGCCATAGAACGCCATCCGGTCCGCGTCCACCCAGGGTAGACCGCCCAACCACTCCAGGATCCGTTCGTGCTGGCGGACGATGATCGAGAACAACGACTTCTTGAGCGGGTTCGCCTTCCGCTGGAGCACGCGGAAGCGATCCTGGCCGATGTACGGGTTCTGCGGAGAAAACGTGATGAACCCCCGTTCGGCAAGGCGGCACGCGAAGCGGTGATAATAGGGGCTGTCTACTTTCGGGTCCGCCACATCCTGCGGCCGCCCCTCCAGGCCGTGCTGGCACACCACCACCGGACGACGCTCGCCCGGTTTGATGTCGCGGGGCATCAGCAAGATGCCGTAGGCGTGGACGTCCTGCCACACGTCCAGCATCACCTCGTAGCCGCGGTAGGTGGGTTCGTCATATACGAGCCGGGTGCGCACGTTGGCCGGCAGGTCGGCGGCGGGGAACCGGCCGATTACTTCATCCCAGAGGTGATCCCGTAGCTGTCGGGTGGTCTCTTTCCAGCGAGCGGGACTGGCGCCGTCCGCCTGCCGCCAGAGTTCGGCGCGCCGGAACTCGCCTTCCCGCATCAGGCGCTGCGTCCACTCCACCAACTGATCGAACTGCCGCCGCGCCCGCACGTCCGGGTCGAAGTTGGGCCGGCGCTCCCGGGCCGCTTCTTCGGGTGCGGCCAGCGCTTCCGAAACGCCACAGCGCGCCAGAAACAGGCGCAGCGCTTCATCCCGGCCGGGCAGCCCGGTTCCGTCGCCTGTGCGGCGCAGGAACGGCTCGGGCGTGAGGCCCCGGGTGAGGCCGCGGGCCCGCTCCACCTCGCGGTCCACGTCGGCCACGGGGGGCGTGCGGAGCACCCCCGGCGCGGCGCCCGAACGCCCCTCGCGCGGGGGAGGGGGCCCGGTGATCTGCGGCGTATCGCACGCCTCGACGATCAGCGCCCGCGGAGCAATGAGACTTGCCAGTTCCGCGTCCCCAAACTCGGTCAGAAGCGCCCACACGTTGCGGTAGATCGGCTCGGACCAGAGGCGCTCGCGGGGCTGCACATACCCGCTGACCAGCGCCACATCAATCCGGGGGTCGAGCGCCGCGGCGTAGAGCGCCAGCAGTCCGCCCTCTCCATACCCCACACCCCCGACGGCAGGCGCCGCGGGCTGCCCGGTGCGGCCCGCGCGCCCCAACCAGTCGACTCCGGCCAGGACCTTTTGCACCTCGGCGCCGATGAGGTGGCGCCCCATCTGGAACGCGGCGCGGTAGATGAACTCCCGGTGCGGCTGGTTGGTGAAGCGCACGTCGGCGCGCCCCGACCAGGTATCGCGCCGGTCCACCAGCGCGGGCACCAGCACCCGGCAGCCGCTCTCCGCCAGCCGCCGCGCGTACTGCGCCTCCGCCGGCACTCCGGGCGCCAGTCCCACAAGCATCTCGGGCGTCCAGTCGCAATCCGGGAGCGCCACCACCTGCGCCCGCGCCGGAACCACCGGATCGAGCAGCAGCCCCTCCGCATCCACTCCTTCCAGGACCGGCCAGCGTACGGCCAAGACGCGGTACGCCGGTGTGGACCCCACCTCAGCCGGGACAGAGCGGGTGGCCACAAGCTCCAGATCGGAGAAGGGGGTACGCGCATCCGCCGCCCCCAGGATGCCGCGCAAACGCTCGCGATTCGGCGCGACCGACTTCTCGTATGCTTCGCGGGAGGTCAGATCTCGCTGCCAGCGCGCTGACCGCTTCGCGGCCACACTCGTCGTCTCCCGATCCAGGAAGCGGTCAATTCCTGCCACCATCTCTGCTGCGAGATCGCCCTTCGCGAGCAGCGGAACCGTGCCGGGAAGTGGGGGACCGTCTTCCTTTTCGTCTTTCCCGCCAACGGCGGCGGCCAACGGGATCGTCGCCAACGCCAGCGCCAGCGACCGATCCACGCCCGCCGCGCGGTCCCCCGGCACGCCACGCGCGGCCCGGGCCCCCACCAGGACCAGCACCGGCAGCAGCAGCAGCCCCCATCCCACGAGCCTCATCGCGCCCTCCCTCCCTACGGGCACCGGTGGCGCCCTCTTCCCACCGTGCACGCACGATGGTTCGCGCCGGAGCGACGGAAGACCTGCGCAACCAGGCCCACCGGGAGCAGGAACTGCACTACATCCTCCGCAATATCCGCTCTCCCGCCTGCAAGCCCCTTCGGAGGCGGCACTCCGTTTCGGAGATCCCCGGAGCGAGGCGCGGGGGCAAGCCGTCCGGGCAAAGGTTGCTGATGCCCCGATGTCGAACACGAGGAAAGACGAAACGGATCAGCGCGCCTCGGCCGGATGCGCAGGCGCTTGAGGCAACATCCTGGAGGGGCGCGGCGCGGCGCCCGGATGGCGGCCGGGTGCGGATCCACTTCAAGAACGAGGCGTTTCAAGGATACGGACGAGTTCGGGTCGGGGAGCACCACCGGGACTCTGCGAGGACGATTGAGGAACGAAAGCATGGGCAAACTCACTGGAAAGATCGCCGTCATCACGGGGGGAAACCGGGGCATCGGAGCGGGAATTGCGTGCGCCTACGCCGGCGAGGGATGTGCGCTGGCGCTGGCGGCGCGGGATGCGGACCGGCTGGCGACGACAGCAGCGGACTTGCGCGCGGGCGGCGCCGAGGTGCTGGAGGTCCCCACCGACATCACGAGCGAGGCGGACGTCGAAGCGCTGTTCGCAAAAACGATGGAGCAGTGGGGCCGGGTGGATGTGCTGGTG
>SYMT01000323.1 GCA_005805375.1 Actinomycetota bacterium | reverse complement strand
GCGCCGCGGAGACCCGCGCGCGGTAGTTGAACGATGGGCGAAAGGCCATCTCGCCGCCCCGGCGAAACAGGCGCTGCGGATCTGCGCCCTGGTCCAGCCCGATGCCGTACCGTCCGCCCGCTTCGTCCAGAAGACGCCCCAACTCGCCCACCGTGCATCCGGACTGGGTGCTCACCCCACCCACCTGGAGGTGGATCCAGGCGTCCTGCGTGGCGTTGATCCCCAGCACACTGTGCGGGTAGAGCGCCGGCTGGTAGCAGAGGACCACCTCGTCACCGGCGAATGCCACGTCGCCCGGACCGCGCAGTTCACCGGCGGTTTCAACCACCCGGTAGCCGCGTGCCTCCGAATCGGCCCGCAGCGCGGCGAGATCGCACGGGGGGATCGTCACCCGCACCGGCTCTCCCCGCACCGCCGCCGCCAGGAGATCCGGGTCCTGAAGCAGTTCCGCCTCCCCCAGCAGCGCCTGGCCCCCGAACGGCAGGCGGCATGCCGGGAAGGTCAACAGGTGGCGCAGGTCGGAGTTCCAGTACGCCGCGGTGGCTACCGCGGCCAGCGGGCGACCGTCCCAGACCACCGGCGGGCCGGTGAACACCAGCGAGAGGTCCGGGAGCGTTTCGCCGTGCGCGCTGACGAACCGCGGCTGCTCGGGATCCGGCACGAAGCGGATCTCGCCCGCCCACGGCGCGCCGTCCGCTTCCACGCCCAGCGCGTAGTAGACGGCGCCCGCGGCCATCCGCGCCCGCTCATCGTGGCGGCAGATGAGGCGGGCTCGACCTCCCGTCCGGACCCATGCCACGTACCATCCGTTGGTGGTGAGATCCCCAAAGGAGACCGCCGCCAGCACGGGACGGCGTAGCGCCTCGAACGCGTCCTCGACATGTTCGAGGAACCCGCGGCAGTCCATCCGCATCTGCCGCGGATCGGTGATCACTTCCCCATTCGCCCGGACGTACCGCGGGTCGCCGTGCAGACCGCGCAGAAACCCGCTGCAGTCTTCCATCTCGCGGCTCCATTGCAGGCTGAGCTGCGTGGTCCCTACCGGAATGGCGACGCGATCCAGCGAGACCGAGCTGCGATTGCGGCCCAGAAACTCCCGCTGCAGCAGACTGCTCCGCGCAATCCGCCTTCGCCCCCGGCTCCGTGCTCCTACCGAACTCCGGTTCATCCTGATCTCCCATCCACTCCCACTGAAGAGGGCCCCATTGCTCCCTCGTGGGGAAGATCGTCCCCGGGTCGTCCTGTCTGACAGGTGCACGGCCGCGCCCCACTGCCCTCGTTCGCTCACCCACACCGCATCTTCCGATCCCCGCGCCTCTCTGCCCTGCCACATTTCCGGCCGGCACCGCCACCCCGTTCCGTCAGACCGAGGCTGCTCCAGGCGATCCACACGTGAGAACCTCGGACCCCTGGGAAGGATGACGCCTCATGACAACTACCGCGAACGCAGGTTACCTGGTGGTGGGCCGCTCGGTGATCGATGCTCATCTGCAGGCGCAGGAAGTGACGCTGGCGCCGGGCCAGGTGCGCCTGCCCGTCGAAGCGCCCCCTCTGGTCCTCAGCTATCGGGGCGCCCCCCTGACCTGGGGTGGCAAGCGCACGGCCTGCCGCGACCTGAGCTTCCTCCGCCCGTACCCGGGCACGGAGCTGCGGCCGGGCGGCGGCGCCTGGAACACGGCCGCCGCACTGGCAAACGCCGGATCCGACCAGAGCCACCCGCCGCGGGTTGTGCTCGTGGACGCCTGCGGCCCCACCCCGGAGCTGGACCAGGCCGCCGCCTTGCTCGGCATCCAGCGGCTTGCGGTGGGAACCGCGCTGGCGCCGGTCCACCTGGTGCTCACCGTGGGCGGCGGAGAGAACCGCTGCATCCTGCGCTCCCCCATTCCACCCGCCGACCCGGATCTCTTGCAGCTCGGCGAGCTGGCGGCGCGCGCCCCGGATCCCTGGCGGGGCGCTCCTGATCAACTCGCCCGGTTCCTCGGCGCTCGCGGCCGCCGCGGTCGCCCTGGGGACGGAACGGGGCATTCCCCAGTATTCGGTCCTCACCACCTCGCTTCCGGTCGAGGAGCGGATCGAGCTGTTGCTGGCCCATGACGCGGTCAGCGTGATGAACCTGGAGGAGTGCGCCGCACTGACCGGCTCGCTCGAGATCGCCTGCCCCGACGATGAGATCCTCGCCCCGCTCGGGGAGGTGGCCCGCGCCCTGCAGCGGCTGATGGTGCTGCGACCCACAGGGGACCTGGTGGTAACGCTGGGCCCGCGCGGCTGTCTGGCGGCAGAGCGGGCCACGGGAACGGTACTCCAGGTGTGCCTCGGCCCGCGGCCGGCGGCGTGGGTGCGGGCCGCCCTGCGGGAAGCGCCGGGCCGGATCAACGGCTCCGGCGACCGCTTCTTCGCACTGCTGGTGCGGGCCCACTGCGGAACGCGCACCGGCGGGCGTCGCGGCGGGATCGCACCAGCGGCAGTGTCGGCTGTGGCCGGGGTCCTCCGCTCCTACGACCTCGGTCTGGACCCGACCCCCGATTGGGTAGTCGTCCGGCGGATCTGGACCGGCGGCGCCCGAACGCGGGCCGCCGCCCCGCGCGAGCGGGAATGCGGCGGCTCCACACGCGCCGTACCCGCGCCCCGGATGCGGACGGCGTTCCGTGTGGCGGCCGGTCCGCTGATCCGCAGAGGATAGTATCGGATCCCGGTCAAGGCGCGACCGGTGCGATGGAACTCACAGCACTGCACGTTGACGTGGGGGGATTTGCCTGCCGTTGGCTGTGCTCGCCAACCTGCTGGACGAACCTCCCGCAACAGCGATGGCTCCGGCGCGGGTGCTCGACCGGCCGCGCCGGACGCCACACTCTACTCAACCATCGGCGGTGTCAGCGTCATACCAGAGACACATACGGCGATGGGGGCATGGGGGGGCGAGATCACCTTGTTCTCGGACGGAAAGGAGAGAAGCTCATGGGTGTGATCCTGGTGTTGGGCAGCCACTCGGCGCTGCGCAGGGCGGTGGAGTTCTGCCGC
The DNA here is from genome assembly GCA_005805375.1 of Actinomycetota bacterium. Classification (GTDB taxonomy): domain Bacteria; phylum Armatimonadota; class SYMT01; order SYMT01; family SYMT01; genus SYMT01. The sequence goes on along the minus strand of SYMT01000323.1, from coordinate 418 downwards.
ATGGCCGGCTTCCAGGCGTATCGGTCGCGCCGGTTCGGCCCGGGCGTGATCGCGGCTCTGGTCCTGGATCTGCAGGCGTTCCAGGTATTGCTGGTCCGCCTGGGGGGATCCGGCGCGCTCGCGCAGGGGGTGCGCTCGCCGTTGATTGTCGTGGGGGACGAGCCGCTCTGCCCGCGGATACTGTCCTCGGTCTATGCCGCCGGTGGCACGCTGGTCCTCAGCGACGAACTGGAGCTTCTGCCGACAATCATTGGCCGCCTCCTTGGGCGGCCCCTGCCGCAGGCGGCACTCCCGGTCTTGCACCGGCCGCCGGGGCCGCGCCCACCGGCGTCAGCGGTCCAACGCCGCCCGCACCGGCGCCAGCCGCCGCTCCGCCTGGGTTTGCGGGCGCGGATAAATCCGGACGGTGGCCCGCACT
>SYMT01000322.1 GCA_005805375.1 Actinomycetota bacterium | reverse complement strand
GCTCCCGGACGCCGCGTCACCGACCGCCGCTGACCCTGGTGACATTCTGGCAACCCTGGCCACCGGTTGTGTCACCGTGGCAGCCGATCCGATCGGGTGACACCCTTCGGATCCAGTGCCGGTATCTGGCCGAGTGGAACATGGAGGGAATTCCCTGCTCAAGCGGTCCGGAGACACTGGCCCTGCTGCGCACCGGCGCGCGCTTTGACGCCGGCATCCTCGACATCCAGATGCCCGACATGGATGGGTACCAACTGGCGCATGCCATCCGCGAGCAACCCTCGTTCGAGCGTCTGCCTCTGATCGCGTTCAGTTCGGTCGGGCAACGTCGCGCTGAGACGGAAGCGGCCGGGTTCACATCGTCCTTCGCGAAGCCGATCAAACCAGCGCAACTGATCCACGCCCTGGCGGAGGTGTTCGTAGGGGCGCCGGTGCGCATACGCGACACGGCCAGTGTGTCGGAGTTTGACCCGACTCTGGGCAAGCGCTATCCCCTCCGCATTCTCCTGGCTGAAGACCTCGTCGTCAATCAGAAACTCATGATTGCGATGCTCGGGAAAATGGGCTACCGGACCGACGTCGCAGCCAACGGATTGGAGGTGCTTGAGGCGCTGGAACGCCAGCAGTACGATATCGTGCTGATGGACATGCAGCTGCCGGAGAGGGACGGCCTGGAGGCGTCCCGGCAGAGTCAGAGCCGCTGGCCGGCCGAGGGGCGGCCGCGGATAGTGGCACTCACGGCCAATGCAATGCGCGAGGACCGGGAAGCCTGCGTCGCCGCCGGGATGGAGGACTACCTCGCCAAACCGGTGCGCCTGCGGGAGTTGGTCAATGCGCTGGTGCGTGCAGGCGAGATCGTCATTGCTAGAACGGGACGCAAAGAGCCGGAAGCAGAAAGCCGGGAGCAGGACGCACCGGACCCGACCCGCGCCGCGGACACCGGACCGCATGACGCACCGAGCACAGTACCTGATCCGAGCCACGCACCGCCCCAGCCAGGAAGCGCACCCTCCGGCATGCCGGTCCCCACGGCTCAGTTCGTGCTGTCGCCTTCCGAACCGGTGCTGGACGAAGTGATGCGGGCCCAGTACCGGGAGATGCGTGAGGGCGGAATGCCGGAGATGGTCGGCGAACTGCTGGCGGCGTTTCAGGGGGATGCCGATCGCCTGCTGCCCGCCATCGGGGCAGCCGTGGCCGCCGGTGATGCCGCGACTCTGCGTTCTGCAGCGCACGGGATGAAGGGCGCCGCAGGCAATCTGGGAGGCCGCCGCCTCGCTGCGGTCTGCTACGAACTCGAGAAACGCGGACGCGACAACCGCCTTGAGGGCGCCAAGACCCTGGCGCCACTGGTCGAACCGGAGTACCAGGCGCTGATCGCGGCGTTGCGCGAAGAATCGGGAAGCGCGGCGGTCCCGTCACCTGAGGCAGCCGTCACATCGGGCGCGACGCCGGCGAGCGCTGCAATGGCCCCCGGGGCGCCCCAAACACCTGCCGCGAGTGCTGCTGAGCATGAGGCTTCCAGCGAGAAACGCGAACTGCCCGGCATTTCCCCTCCCCAATCCCCTGTGCAGGCTTCGCAGCCGGTGCTCGACGAGGGCATGCGGGCGCAGTATCGAGAAATGCGGGAAGGGGGAATGCCGGAACTGGTGGGCGAACTGCTGGCCGCATTCCGGAGCGATGCCGAGCGCCTGTTGGGGGAAATTGAGCGGGCGGTCCACGCCGGAGACGCCGCCGCGCTCCGCTCGTCCGCCCACGGAATCAAAGGCGCGGCCGGGAACCTGGGCGGGCTGCGTTTGCATTCTCTCTGCTATGAGCTGGAGTGCATGGGCCGCGACGGCCGCCTCGAACACGCACCCGCACTGCTCCCGCACCTCCTGCCGGAGTACGAGGCACTGGTCGCCGCCCTCGGCGCCGAGGCGTCGGGCAACGCCGTCGCAATTCCCGGTGAGGGAACCCCCCGTACCGAGGCTCAGGTTTCCAGTGCGGACACCGGCATCGGCGGAGGGCCGCAAACGGACACGGCCGTTAGGGGCAATCCCCCCGTGGTTGCCCCCCCCTCCGCGCTCGAAACGTCCAACGCCGTGTTCGCCCCCGACATGGCCGGCCAGATCGAGATGCTGGCCGAGAGCGGGATGCTCCCCGAGTTGATCGAGGCGCTGGAAACGGACATCCGCAGCGGCTTACACAAGGCGATCGCTGCAATTGTCGCCGGCGAGCCGGCGGCGCTGGCGGAGGCAGCACACGGTATCCTGGGGGCGGCGGGGAACCTGGGCGGGGCGGCCCTGGCCGACCGGGCGCGAGCACTCGAAGAACATGCAGGGCGGAGGGGGACCGACGGGGCAGAAGGCCTGCTCTCGAGTCTGGAACTGGAATACGCGCGGCTGGACAGTGCGCTGCGCGCGATGGCGGAAGGAAAAGAATGAGCGCGACGACCATCTCGACCACTACCGGAAACCGGGAACAGGCCGGCCCCCAGACATCGGTACGGCAGCGCCCTCCCCGGGAGGTGCTCATCGTGGACGACATGTCCACCCTGCGCCTCATGCTCGCCATGCACCTGAAAGCGATGGGGCACAACACCACACAGGCAGCAAACGGCGTGGAAGCGCTGGACCTGCTGCGCAGCCGGCGTTTCGATCTGGTGCTGCTGGACGTGATGATGCCCGAAATGGATGGCTATACCGTACTGGAGACGGTGAAGGGCGATCCGGAACTCCGGGACATCCCCGTGGTGATGGTCTCTGGAGTGGAAGACCTCCAGAGTGTGGTCCGCTGCATCGAACGGGGCGCCGAGGATTACCTCACGAAGCCGTTCAATCCGACGCTCCTCCGCGCCCGGGTGGGACAGTGTCTGGAGAAAAAGGCACTCTGGGACGACCTGCAGGACAACTATCGGCAACTGCAAGAGCTCGAAAAGCTGCGCGACAGCCTGACCCATATGGTTGTTCACGATCTCCGCACGCCACTCACGGCACTCATCGGGGGAGTGCAGACGCTGCTAGATATTGGTGGAATGGACGAACTTCAGACCGAGCTGGTCGAGATGTCCATTCAGGGCGGTCAGACACTGCTCGGGATGATCAACGACCTCCTGGACATCAGCAAGATGGAAGACGGGTCTATGCAGCTCGACCGGACCTCTTTTGCGGTCACTGCACTGGCGGACGTCGTGCTGAGACAGGTGGGGCAACTCGCGCGCGACAAGGACCTGAACCTCCGCACTGAGTTCCCCGAGACGCTGCCTGAGCTCCATGCCGACGAGGACAAGTTGCGCCGGACCCTCGTGAACTTGATCGGCAATGCGGTAAAATTTACTCCCCGCCGAGGCAACGTGACCCTGGGCGCACGACGGGAAAACGGCACACTGGTCTTCTCCGTCTCGGATACCGGGGAGGGCATCCCCAAAGAGGCGTTCGGCAAGATCTTCGAGAAGTTCGGGCAGGTCGAATCCCGGACAGAAGGACGAAAGAACTCGACCGGCCTGGGGTTAACCTTCTGCAAGATGGTGGCCGAAGCGCATGGAGGCCGAATCTGGGTAGACAGCGAACTGGGTCTGGGAAGTACCTTTTCATTCACCATTCCTCTTGACGCAGGAGACGGGGTATGATGCGCTCGAGACAACACGGTAGGTGGGGACAGTGGGCGGGGATGTTCGCCCTGGCCATCGGCATTGTGACAGCCGCACTGGCTGCCCCGCCGCGACCCGGCGACATGGCGCCGGACTTCGGGGCGCTGAAAACGCTGGACGGAAAGGCGATCTCCCTGGCGGATTACCGCGGCAAGTCCGGCGTGCTGCTGAACATCTACGTCAATTTCTGCCCAATCTGCCGCCGGGAGTTTCCGCAGCTGAAGCGGCTGCACCAGGAGTTCGCCGGCAAGGGGGTCCAGGTGATCGCCGTCTCCCTGGAGTCGCAAAAGGGTCAGGCGGAGAAGTGGTCGAAGGAGTTCGGGATCCCCTTCCCGGTGGTCTTTGACCCCAGGCAAAGTGTGGCCAAGACGTACGATTTGAAAGCCACGCCACTGAACGTAGTCATCGGGAGAGACGGCAAGATCGTGCGCATCATGCAGGGAGGGGACCTTCCGGGCCTGGAACGCGCCTTCCAGGATCTCGCCGGGGGTCGGTAACAGTTCACAGTTTCGGCGCGAGTGACTCGGGCAGCACTCGTTCCACCAACCGCGCATTGAGGATCCCAAAGAACTTCATGTCCTTCACGACCGCATCGCCGTCGGTGCCTTTCGTTCCCTGAGACCGCCGGCATCCCCTCTCGTCCCGTTCCGCCGTCCGCCTCGCTGAATCCCCCCTTGGGACCTCCGCCTGCCGTCTGACTCCGCCGTTCGCGTCGCTGACCAAGGGCGCCTGATCCGCCGGCGCGGATCCGCCAAGCCACAGGGACGGACGCACTCGGGGATCCTGTTGGTGCGATGGCCGCACCGTCTGATGGGACCCAAAGAACGGGTGTATCGTTTTGATCGAAAAGACGTCCGGCGGACGGCGACAGATGATCCTCGCCAGGTGGCGGCCGCCGGTGAGACATCGTGCGGTGCGAGGGGGTACGGCAGGGATGGTGGAACCCCCGGGGAGGGTGGGGCGGGAGTACGGGCGACATCAGGCACGCAGAGGGCACATGTCAGGCCCCAGTCGGACGCCTCCCTGGCCTTCGTGCGTCCTCCGCGAGGCCGCTTGAGGAACATGCCTCGGCCACGCCGAAACAAGCTCTGTCGCGTGTTGTGGAGCCAGGAGTGGTATGCTGAGCAAGACCAAATCGAGCGGGGGAGTGGGGGAGACCCGGATAGGACCGCGGCGCCGTTGGGGTGGGGCAGGGCTGATGGTGGGCGGACTGTCGCTGGCAGTACTTCCGCTCCCGGGGGCCGGGGACGCACCTCCCATCTTCGCCATTCAGGGCGCGCGAGTGGTGCCGGTCGCGGGGGCGCCGGTCGAGGATGGCGTGGTGGTGGTCCGCGACGGCCTGATCGAGGCTGTGGGAGCCGCGATCCCCGTACCCCCCGATGCGCGGATCGTAGATGGAAAGGGACTGGTCGTCTATCCAGGACTGATTGACGCCGGGTCCGACGCGGGTCTCGCTTCCGATCCGACAACCCCGGCGGCGCCCCCTCCCGGAACGGGTGGGCGGCGGCAGGGTCAGGTCCCCGCCGCCGGTGCTCCGGCCGGCGATCCCGGCCTCCTGAACACTTTCGTGCGCGCTGCCGACGCACTGGAAGAGAGTGGCGCACGCGTCGAAGCGTGCCGGCAGGGAGGGTTCACCACCGTCCTGGCAGTCCCATCGCGCGGCTTGTTCGCCGGCCAGAGTGCCGTGCTGAACCTGAACGGCGACCGCGACACGATGGTCGTCCGCTCCCCCGTGGCCCAGCACCTCTCGTTCACCCGAACCGGCGGGTTCGGGCAGTATCCCGGCTCGCTGATGGGACGGCTCGCCTTCGTGCGCCAGACATTTCTGGATGCGCGGCGCCACAGCGAAGCCTGGGACATCTACCGGCAGAACCTGCGCCTGTTCCGCCGCCCCGAAACGAGCCGCGCGCTGGAGGCGCTGCGCCCGGTCGCGGACCGTCACCTGCCGCTTGCCGTGCCGGCCAACACCGTCCCCGAGGTACAGCGGGCTCTCCGCCTGGCCGAGGAGCAGGGTGTGGATCTCTGGCTCAGCGGGGGCGCCGAGTCCGGACACGCCGCCGCCGAACTGAAGGAGAAGGGGGTCCCGGTGCTGCTCGGATTGCGCTGGACCGAGCGGCCGCGCGATCCCGATCCTGAAGACGACGAGGAACTGGAGCAGCTACGGCGGCGGGTCGAAACGGCAAAATCGGCAGGTCGCCTGCATGCCGCTGGGGTGGAGTTCGCCTTCGCCAGTCAGGGCGCCTCACCCACCGACTTCCTTCAGAATGTGCGCCGTGCGGTGCGCGCCGGCCTGCCCCCGGACGCAGCGCTCCGGCATCTTACGCTGGACGCCGCTCGCCTCCTCGGCGTCGGCGAGCAGCTCGGCAGCCTGGAAAAGGGCAAGATCGCCAATCTGGTCGTTACGGACGGCGACCTGCTGAAAGACGGAACCCGCGTGCGGATGGTCTACGTGGACGGACGGCGCTTCGATCCTCCATCCCCGGTGGCCCCCGCCGGTCCCCAGAGACCGCGGGGCAAACACGACGATGAGAAAGCACGCTGATGACGACACAGCCAGAGCCGGGATATGGCCGGAATCACCGACAACTGCGACAGGCCGGCGTACGCCCCCCGGCGACACCGGTGCTCGTGCTGCTGCTCGGTCTGCTTCTGGCGGCGGGCGGCGCCGCGGCGCAGGCGCCCGGCCCGGCGAAACCGCTGCTGATCCGCAATGCGACCGTGCTGCCGATCTCCTCCGATCCGATTCCGAACGGCACGGTGCTGATCCGGAACGGCAAGATCGCCGCCATAGGACGTGACCTCGCAGCCCCGCCGGATGCCGAGGTGCTGGACGCCGCAGGCCAGTACCTGATGCCCGGGATCATTGACTGCCACTCCCACATCGCCATCAGCGGCGGCGTGAACGAAGGCTCGTTGTCGGTCACGGCAATGGTCGGAGTGGAGGACGTGATCAATCCGGAAGACGTGGATCTCTACCGAGATCTGGCTGGAGGGGTTACGACGGCCAACGTGCTCCACGGCAGTGCCAACGCCATCGGAGGCAAGAACCAGGTCATCAAACTGCGGTGGGGGCAGCGCGCCGAAGGTTTGAAGTTCGGCGGCGCGCCACCCGGGATCAAGTTCGCGCTGGGCGAGAATCCGAAGCGCGGTGGGTCCGGCGCCCGCTATCCGAGCACGCGTCTGGGTGTAGAGGACGTGATCCGCGACGCGTTCAACCGGGCGCGCGAATACCGGCGCCTCCGGAGCGAGTACGAGGAACGGGTGCGCCGCGCGCAGCCCGCGTTGCCCCCACGCCGCAATCTGGAACTGGAACCGTTGGTGGAGGTGCTGGAGGGGCGCCGCCTGGTCCACTGCCATTGCTATCGGGCCGACGAAATCCTGATGATGCTGCGTCTGTCCGAGGAGTTCCGGTTTCGGATCGCGACCTTCCAGCACGTCCTGGAGGGATACAAAGTAGCTCCCGAACTGGCGAAGCACGGTGCGGGGGCTTCTACCTTCTCCGACTGGTGGGCCTACAAGGTGGAAGCCTACGACGCCATCCCCCACAACGCGGCGATCATGGCGCGGCGGGGCGTGCTGGTGTCCATCAACTCCGACAGCGCCGAGGAGGCCCGCCACCTAAATCAGGAAGCGGCCAAGGCGGTGCGTTTCGGGAACCTCTCCGACGCCGAAGCCCTGAAACTCGTCACGCTGAATGCGGCGAAACAATTGGGAATTGACGCGCGCGTCGGTTCGCTGGAGCCGGGCAAGGACGCCGATCTCGTCCTCTTCAATCACCACCCGCTCAGCACCCGCGCCCTCCCCCAGAAGGTCTGGATTGACGGCCGCCTCCTCTTCGATCGCGACCAGGACCGCAAACGCCGCGAAGAGCAAGGCGCCGAGCGCACTCGCCTGAAGGAAGAAGACACCCGGATTTTTGCCGGTGGGTCGCGCGGCGCCGGATCCGGGGAGCAGCCCGCACCGGCAGAGCCACGCCCGTCAGCGAGTGCCCCCCTTGCCCCAGACCGGGTAACTGCAAGCCGTGAACGCGCCGCAGAGCCACGCGTGCCGGTAAGTGCCCCCGCCCTTACTTCTCCCCAAAACCCCGCGGGAAACCCATCCGGACACCCCTACGCCATTCGCGGCGCCCGCATCTACCCGATCTCCGGGCCGATCATCGCGAGCGGTAACCTCGTGATGCAAGAGGGCCGCATCCTGGCGGTAGGGCCGAATGCGCCGATCCCCAACGGCGCCGACGTGGTGGACGGCCGCGGCCTCCGCGTCTATCCAGGCCTGCTCGACCTGAACACGACTGTCGGGCTCAGCGAGATTGACGCCGTGCAGGTCACCGATGACACGACCGAAATGGGGGAACTCAAGCCCCACCTGCGTGCCTACGACGCCATCCATCCCGCCAGCGAGCACATCCCGGTCATCCGCGTAGAAGGGATTACGACCGTGCTCAGCCTGCCACAGGGCGGCGCCTTCAGCGGACAGGCCGTGCTGGTAGATCTGGACGGACGCACCGTCGAGGAGATGGTCGTCCGCAAGAATGCCGGACTGGCTGCTACGATCCCGGCGCCGAGCACCGCCGCCGGATTCAACCTCCAGACACTGACCGCCAACCGGCGTACCTTCGCCGAAGCCCGCCGCGACGCCGAGCAGCGCCTGAAACCGTTGGAAAACCTGCTGGAGGACGCCCGCCACTATCGGCAGGCGAAGGAGGCCCGCACGAAGTCCCCCGCCCTCCCCGCCGTCCCGCACGACGAGCGTCTGGAAGCCCTGCTCCCGGTGCTCGCAGGTGATGCCCCTCTGCTCACCTTTGCGAACACCCGCCGCGAAATCCGCAGCGCCGTGGAGTTCTGCGAAAAGCAAAAGCTGAAACTGGTGATCGTCGGCGCATCCGAAGCCGGCAAAATGGCGGAGTACCTGAAGCAGCACGATGTGGCGGTCATCTTCGGCCCGGTTCAGACGCTTCCCGATCGCGACGACGACCCCTACGACCTGCCTTATGCCACGCCGGGGCTGCTGGAAAGGGCCGGCGTGCGTTTTGCGCTTTCGGCCGGCTCCACCCAATTCACGCGCACGCTTGCGTTTGAGGCCGGCACGGCGGTGGGCTCCGGCCTCTCAGAAGAGGGCGCGCTGAAGGCGGTCACTCTCTGGCCCGCACAGATCCTCGGAGTCGCAGACCGGCTGGGCAGCCTGGAACCCGGGAAACAGGCGAACCTAGTGGTAACAGACGGGGACCTGCTGGAAATCCGCGCCCGGATCCGCCATGTCTTCATCCGCGGCCGCCCGATCCCGCTGGAGTCTCGCCACACGCGGCTGTGGCGGCAATTTGAGCCGGCAAAGTAGGGAACCGCTTCACTGCCGCTCGTAGCACATCCACCACCGGGGGTCTCTTCCCGCCACGGGGTGTTCTACCAGCGGCAGGCCGGCTTCTGCGATCCACTCGCGGGCCAGCGGGATCAGATCGCAGAAGAGTTCCCAGGGGAACCAGGCCTGATCCTGATGGCCGTACCAGGTCCAATGGTCGAACAGCAGCCAGCCGCCGGGCCGGACGATCTCAACCGCCTGCCGCACCGCTTCCAGCAGTCCGGGGCGCGCCCGCCGATCCAGGTCCCCGGCAGCCGCTTCCTCGGCAAGCCACTCGATCATTCTCCGTTCGTTGGGCCACCAGTCCACGGTGCGCGTATCCATGCCGCGTGGTTCCGCCACTGCGGTCTGGAGCAGATCGTTGATGGCGTGATGGAAGCAGGCCACGTCGAAGCTGCCGGGTGCGAGGACGTGGCGGGCCGCCTGTGCGGGCTCCTCAACCAAGGTCCAGGCAAGGCGCACCTTGCCGAGCTTGTCCCGCAACTGCGCCGCCAGCGCCCGGTTCAGGTTCAACGACACGTACTCGCCTGCGCCCTCCGAATACAGGTCCGTCGCCAGCAGCACGGGTTCGCTGGAACCGGCACAGGGCTCGTACACGCGCAGGTCGCGGGGGAGATCCAGCTCTTCAAACGCCGCCAACCACTGCACGGCGAGGCAGGGGTTCATCAGCAGACGGCCGGCTTCCGACGGCCCGCGCGGCATGGGTCGTGCGAGGTTTCGCTCCACGCCATCCCGCAGTTCGCCGGCGGAGAAAGCGCCGATCTTTGCCTGCACGTCGTCGGGCAAGAGTGAGTGGACCCCTCCCCGGCTGACTTCTTCGAGCGTGCGTTCGAGCATCAGTGGATCACCAGGAAGCGGCCGTCGGGCAGAGTCGCGGCGGTGGGCAGCCCCCAGACCGGCACTGCGTTCGCCAGTCGCCGCCGGCCCAACACGCGTCCATCCCGATCAAAGCGTTCCCAGGCCAGGGCCCCGCCGCGCTGCCACCCGGTCCCTTCGGTCCAGACCAGCAGCGTCTGCCCATCTTTCCGTCGAACCACCACCGGATGTTTTCGTGTGCCTCCGGCGCCTTCCGGCGTGACGACGGCGGAGGGCTTGCCGGTACGGCCATCGAGCGCGGCGAAATGCACCTGACCCTGTGTCTCCCAGGCCGCCAGCAGCGCGCGTTCGGCATCCCACAGGGAGGCGCTGCTCATCGGGCAGGTGCGAATCGCCCAGGCATCCAGACGGCGCGACACGAAACGCTCGCCGGGAGCCGGAGCGGAGAGGAGCACCATGTCGCGGTTCACCCCACCCTCGGAGGCTCGATAGAGGAGATGCACCCCGCCCGCGCGGTCCGCCAGCATCCGCACTCCGCAGCAAGGACACGCGCCGAGCGAAGGCGTGTCCACCGGACGCTCGGGCGCGAAGGTGCGCCCGTCGTCCAGCGACCGCGCGAGAAACACCTGCCGGGCCTGACTGTGGTCCCCTCCGCCGTGCCCCGCACCCCCGCCATGGGGCGCTTCCGCACTGCCCCGGCCGGCCGCCTGCGCATGCCACCCCACGTAGACCCGTCCCTCGCGATCGGCCGCCACGGAAGCGCCCCCATCCAGCACGGACGAGACCCGCATCAGATTCCGCTCCGGCTCAAAGGCGGTTCCCCTGTCATCCAGGCGGGTGTAGAGCACGGGAAAGGCGTGGGCGGGGGTGGGCGGCGCGGCCTTGGCGGAGCCGTTCCAAACCACATGCACCCGGCCACCCCGACCCAGCGCCAGTTGCCCGCCACGTATGGTACCGGCAGCGACGGCGCTCCCCGCGCGGCGGTTCACCTGCATCGGCGACGACCATTGCTCCGAAGCCGCGTTCCATCGGGTGTAGAAGAGGTCCCCGCCCCGTGCTTCCCCGCGAAAATAGAGCACATGCACGACCCCACGTCCATCCGTCACCGCTTGCGGCTGGATCCCGCCCCCGGGGGTCTGCAACACGAGCACGTCGCGCTCGCCGGGGTCCGCCAGAGCCTCCCCCCCGGAAAGCCAGCCGCCGAGCACTCCCGCTGCCAGCACCGCACGCCGGGTAATCGCACCTTCCAGCATCGCACACTCCTTCGCCCGGGACATCAGTTCCCACACTCTGCGTATTCTATCGGATGCAGGGTTCCAAGGTTCACGGGGTTGAAACCCCGCGCTATGACACGAAGTCCACCTGCGTGGACTGGTGTGGCATCCGTCCGGGGTTGCGGCAAGTCCGCGCCGGGAGTTCCGGGGGAGTCATCGACTCGAGGTTGGCGGGGCGGACGGCGTTACCACTCCGCTCGACTTCATTCATCCGCGGAGGCGTACTGTGTCGAGTCTGATCGGCGGCGCGGCGCCCACCGGACTCGACACGGTAAACTTGCTTTGGTCCGCGGCAGTCTGCCGAACGTACCCCGAACCAGCGATCACGAACGAAACGCGAATGCGACGGACGACCAGCGAAGACGACGAGCCGGATCCGAGGCACACAACTCAGCACCCGTGCAAGCGAAAGGCGACACCGGCCATCTTACCCGCTCAGCGCTCACCCACCCGGTCAACCACTCAACCCCAAAGCCCGTACCACCCCAGTCCACGCAGGTGGACTTCGCATCATAGCGCGGGGTTTCAACCCCGTACTCGAACCCCGTACTCGAACCCCGTACTCGAACCCCGTACTCGAACCCCGTACTTGAACCCCGTACTTGAACCCCGTACTTGAACCCCGTACTTGAACCCCGTACTTGAACCCCGTACTTCACCCTGACGAGCTCTCGACGGACACTGGGGGGGCAACCACGGGGGGATTGCCGGGAGGGCAACCACGGGGGAATTGCCGGGGGGCAACCACGGGGGGATTGCCCCTACTCAAGGACGATACCGGAACTTGAAACTCGAAACCAAAACCATCCCTCCGCACCTGCCCCGAGGCGGCACCCTCGGCGTAGTGTCGCCTGCCAGCCCGGGCGCCCGGACGGCCCTGGAACGCGGTCTGGAGGTGGTGCGCGCCGCCGGGTTCCGAGTGGTGCTGGGCCGCCACGTGCTGGATCGGCGGGGTCATCTGGCAGGGGAGGACGCGGATCGAGCGGCTGACCTGCACGAGATGTTTGCGCGCCCGGATGTGGATGCGGTACTCTGCGCGCGGGGTGGGAGCGGCGCGATCCGGCTGCTGCCGTTCCTGGACTGGGACCTGATCCGCCAGCACGCGAAGCCGTTCATCGGCTACAGCGACATCACGATCCTGCAACTGGCCCTGCTCCGATGCTGCGGCCTCCCGAGCTTCTTCGGCCCGATGCCGGCTTCCGACATGGTCCATGGACCGGAGCCGCACACGCTGGAGTGGCTCTGGCGCCTCGTGTGTGAGCCGGCCCCGGCAGGGGAAGTCCATGATGCCCGCATCGCGCAGGCCGTCACGCTGGTGGGCGGAACTGCGGAAGGCGCCTGCGCCGGCGGCACCCTCTCGCTCATCGTGCCCACGCTCGGTACCCCGTATGAAATCGAGACCGAGGGCCGCGTGCTCTTCTTCGAGGACATCTACGAGTCCCCGGCACGCATCGAGCGTTACCTCATGCAGCTTCGCCTGGCAGGAAAACTGCAAGGAGTCGCAGGCTTCCTGATCGGCGTCACCCCATACGAGGCTACCGATGAAGAGCGGGCCCGCTACCTGTCCTTCGAGGAGGTTTTCACTGACCTCCTCGCACCGTATGGCCGGCCGCTGGTGTACGGCTGGCCCCTGGGCCACCTTCGCAGCCCGCTCACCATCCCGCAGGGCATCCGTGTGCGCCTGGATGCCGACCGGAAGTCACTGACCGTGCTGGAACCCTGCGTGCGCTGACGCGCGGCGCAGGGACCCGGACAGGCGCGAGAGGAAAGAGAGCCGCTCCGGCTCACTTTCCCCTTCTTCCGTCTTCCTTCTCACTTCTCCCTTCGCGCACGCCGCAGTACTCCATCGCCGCCAGGGCGTAGATCTGAGCGCACTCGGCCAGGCGGGTCGCGGACACGCGTTCGTGGTCGGAGTGGGCCGTCTCGTGGGCGGGACCGTAGTAGGCAGTGGAGACCCCGGCGAGGTTCGCATAGAGGTTCGCATCGCCGACCAGAGCCATGCCGATCACGTCGGGGACGGCTCCAGTGGTCTGCTGTCCGGCGGAGCGGAGGGCGCAGACGAGAGGATGGTCGGCCGGGGTCTCGAACGGCTCGCGGGTGCCTTCGAGTCTCGTCTCGAAGTGGAGGCCGGACCGCGCCGAAAGTTCGTGGCAGAGCGCGTCGAACTCGCCCTGCACATCCGCCGCTGTCTGGCCGGGGAGCCAGCGCCGCTGCCCGCTGACGATGAGCGGGGTCGGCAGGCGGTTCATGTAGTCACCCCCCCGGATGATGCCTACATTCACCCGCTCGCGACCACACAGGGGGTGCTCCGGACGCGCCTCGAACTCCCGCTCCCATTCCGCAAAGCGGGTGAGCAGGTGCCCCATCCAGCACGCCGGGTTCTCGACGTAGGGTACCTTGACGGTGTGGATGGCGCCGCGATCGCTCGTGATGGTCACAGTGAACACGGTGGAGCCGAGGCTGGCGGCCCAAACGGCGGCGGGCCCCTCCACAATCACGATGGCGTCCGCCTGGACCGCGCCCGAGTTCAACTGGTCCACGAGGCGCAGCGGTCCCTCTTTGAAGCCGATGGGGGTCTCGTGCCCCACGACTCCGGTGAGCCAGAGATCGCCCCCCAGTTGCACACCCGCCCGGCGCAGCGCGGAGGCGGCGTGCACCATCGCCACCAGCCCGCCTTTCATATCTTCCGCGCCGCGGCCGATGACCCAATCCCCGTCCCGTCCGGGAGGATCGGAGACGCCGATGGGGATCGTGTCGGTATGACCGTTGAAGAGGAGGGTGCGCCCCCCGTCGGCCGCGCTGCCCGGAATGCGGAGCAGCACGTTCGGACGGTTGGGGAGGAACTCGTCCATCTCGGGCGCAAATCCCTCACGGCGCAGCAACTCCGCCAGGAAGCGGCTGCCCTCCCCTTCCTGCCCTGTTTCCGAGCGAACCCGGATGAAATCCAGCGTGTCCCGGGCAATCGCTTCCGGGTCAATCCGATCCAGCACTTCCTGCACGTCAATCCTCCGGGGCGTTGTTCCCTTCCGGGGCCGGCGGCTCCTTCGGCTGAGTCCGAAACCGGTAACCTACTCCCGGCTCGGTGACGAAATGACGCGGGCGAGCCGGGTCGGCCTCCAGTTTGCGCCGGAGCTGGCGGACGAAAACGTGGAGGTACTGCGTCTCGGCGGTGGCTTCCGGTCCCCAGATCTGCGATAGCAGCTCGCGGTGCGTCAGCGTGCGATCGGCGTGCAGGATGAAGAGGCGCAAGAGCCCGTACTCCGTCGGCGTCAGACGCACTTCCTTCCCGCCAAGGGTCACGCTCCGCCCGACAAAGTCCACTCGCAGGTTACCGCTCTCGAAGAGGGGACCGGCAGTGGAAGGCTGTTCCTGCTTGCGACGCAGTACCGCCCGAATCCGCGCCACGAGCTCGGGCATCCCAAACGGCTTGGTCACGTAGTCGTCACCGCCGACATCCAGCCCGCGCACCTTCGAGCGCTCATCGTCCCGCACGGTGAGATAGATGACGGGGACCGCGCTCCAGGTCCGGAGGCGCCGGCAGACTTCGATGCCGTCCAGGTCCGGCAGACCCAGATCGAGCAGCACGAGGTCGGGTGGCTGATCTCCGGCCAGCACGAGTGCTTCGTGACCGGTCGTGGCGTGGACGACGTCGTACTCGCGGGCAGCCAACTGTGTGCGGAGCATCCGCCCAATCTGGAGTTCGTCATCCACGACGAGGATACGTAGTTTCGTCATTCCCCCTCAGCTTTCGGGTCGGGCAGGGAGAGCACAAACTGGACTCCGCCTCCCGGCACATGCTCCGCCCAGAGCCGCCCCCCGTGCGCCTCTGTGATGCCACGACAAATCGGCAGTCCCAGGCCGGTGCCGGGGATCCGGCGGTTGGCCCGCCCGCGGTAGAACTTGTCGAACACCCGCTCAAACTCGTCCGGCATGAGTCCGGGACCGTAATCCCGCACCCGCAGCCGCACCTGGCCCAGCCCATGCGAGGCCAGGATCTCCACCGCCGTGTCGGGAGGAGAATACAGGAATGCATTCTCCAGCAGGTTCCGGATCGCGATCTGCAACTGATCGTAGTCCGCCTGCACCAACGGAAGATCGTCCGGAAAGTCCCGGTCCACCTGCCGCGTACCATAGATTGCTCGCAGTGACTCCAGCGCAGTGGCGACCACATCGGCCAGATCCACCCAATCCAGGTCCAGGTCCGCGTTGCCCGATTCCATCCGGGACATGGCCAGCAGGTTCTGGACCCGCCGCTGGAGGCGGTCGGTCTCCTCTTCGATGACCGTCAGCGTCTCACGCAGGTGCGCCGGATTGTACGTCACATCGCCCGCCAGCAGGCCCGAGACAGAAGCCTTGATGCTGGCCAGGGGTGTCCGGAGGTCGTGGGTGACGTTCGCGGTCAGCTCCATCTTGAAACTCTCCGCGTACGCGACCTGCGTCTGGAGCGCCGCCACGTCCCGCTGGTGACGTGCTTCCGACCGGGTCGTCTCTTCCCGCATCCGTACCTCGGCGGTCACGTCCCGAAATCCTTCCAACTGCAGGTCCTGCCCCCCGGCCGGCGGCAGTGGGGAAAGACTGCGCAAGAACACTCGCCGCGGGAGGCGTAAGGTCTCCCACGGGCACTCTTCCTCGCCCCCGCCGAACGGCTCGGATGCCGGGCGCAGCACTGTCCGGATCATTTCTTCCCACCGGACCTCGTCCAACCCGGCGCAATCGTCCGAGGCGCACCCGAGCAGGCCGACCAACACCCGGTTGACGTGCAGAACCGCGCCTGCCGCGCTCCGCACCGCAAACGGTTGCTGCATGGCGTCCAGAAGCGCGGCCTCCGGCCGTGCTCCCCATCCTCCGCCGACGGGCTGGTGCATTCCATGCGGGAGATTCACCACGCTACCGGCATTTTCCTGTTGCTGGCGCGCCGATTGCCCTGGAATTGTGCCGTCCCCGTTGTCTACTCGTTGATGTCGCCCTCCACGTGCCGCCGCAACTCGCGATACACCAGGTCCGCCAGCGGCGCGAGGTGTACAATGTCTTCGGCGTTGTACTGGAGGAGCGTGTGCAGGGAGGCCTCGCGCCCGTGGAGGTATTCGTGCCACAGGCGGACGGCGTCCCACCCGCTCAGCCCGGCGGTGGCCCGGCTGCGCTGGAGACCCACCGCCGCCTCGATCTTCTTCAGCCCCCCACTGAACCCGAGGCGGCGGAGAGCGGGGCACAGGTCTACGTGCAACTGGTCGAACCGGAGGAGAGGAAACGTCTCACGGAGAACTGGCAGGTCGAAACCGGCGCCGAAGAACGTAACGAGCACAGCCACCTCGTCCAGTGCATCCGGGAAATCCAGCAGATTCTCGCCGCGCACGAACTGATGCACCTGCCCCTCCCGATAGAGACCGATCACCGTCACGCAGTCCGGACCAGTGGCGCCGTTGGTTTCGATGTCGAGATAGGCGACCCGGCCCGCAAAGGAGGGGAGGGCGCGCCAGTGGTGACGGCCCTGGAGACGACGAGCAAAAAATCGGAAGTCACCTTCCACCAGCGCGGACGACGAGTGCGCCAACACGTCAACGGCCTGGGCGCGACGCACAGCGGGAAGCGGAAAGCGTTCCGGGGCCGCCAGGTACGCGTCCCACGAGTCGGCGCCGTGCTGCCAGAGCCGGCGCTCAGTCTTTTCCCCCACCCCTTCGATGTGAATGAATGTCTTCTGCAGCATCGGATCAAGAACGAGGAGCGGGGAAGGCGACGGGAGCGGCGCTCTCCTGGGGAAAATCGGATCAGCGCCCACTTCCCGCTCTTGCGTCCGATCTCCTGCTCCCTCATCTTCTCTCTCAGGCTTCCGAATTCCTGAACTCCTACACTGCTGCCAAGAAAGGGATCCGACCATGATGGAGGTTGTGCAACTGGCGCCGGGGCTGAGCGCGGTGCTCGCCGACGGCGTTGAACTTGAGCGCGTAGCCACCGGCTTCGTGTTCACCGAAGGCCCGCTGTGGGATGGGCGCACCGGGAGTCTCTATTTCTCCGACATCCCAGCGAATCGCATCTACCGGTGGGACGGATCCGACGCGGCGACGCTCTTTTGCGATCCGAGCGGGAAGTCGAACGGGCTCACCTGGGACCTGCAGGGCCGTCTCACTGTCTGCGAGCACCTGAACCGGCGCATCACCGCCACCGAGGCGGACGGACGCATCACGGTACTCACGGATTCCTACGAGGGGCGGCGCCTGAACAGCCCGAACGACCTCGTGTTCCACTCCAGCGGCCGGCTCTACTTCACCGACCCCCCCTACGGCATCCAATCCGCCGACTTTGGGGCACTGGCCGAGCAGGAGCAGCCCGTGAACGGGCTCTACCTCCTCGCGCCCGGAACGACGGAACCGGTGCTCCTCTGCAACGACTTCGATCGCCCGAACGGTCTCGCCTTCAGCCCGGACGAGCAAACCCTCTACGTGGCCGACACTCCCCGCTACCACGTCCGCCGCTTCCAGGTGCGCGCCGATGGGACCCTCGGTGGG
>SYMT01000321.1 GCA_005805375.1 Actinomycetota bacterium | reverse complement strand
TGTCATCTCCGGTTCCTCCTTGTCGTTGACACCGAAAGGTTCGCCGGAACCGGGGATGATGACTCCTTTTTCCTACCTACGAATCCTGGTCACACCCACACTCTTGACCCCGCACCCGAACGATGATACGATTTTCTTAGCAGGATTTGACCCCCTTCGGAGATCCCCCGACGATGTACACGGGCACGTGCGGCTATTGCGGCTACTCCCCTGTGGCCTTCAACGCCTGGGTTTGCCCACAGTGCGGAGTTGGGGATCCGAACCCACATCCAGAAACGCTGTGGGACGGGAAGTGTAGTATTTGTTGTTTCGGAGGAGGTACTGCAGGAGGAGCGGGGATCTTTGCGGTTCAGTCTTGGCTCGGCGGCCGCGGAGACTCGGCAGTTGAGTCGGCTTTGCTCAGGGCGGTTGGTAACGCGTTTCATGGCGCGATTGTGGGGTTTTTTGTGGGGGCTTCTGTGTATCTTGCGGTTATCCTTGTTCGCCATGCGTGGAGATTCTTTTCGCGCCTATTTGGTTTTTGAAGGCGGCCACAATTGTTTCTGCCGGGCACATCCAGTTGGTGGTCAGATTTTTGCCATCGGTGCGTCGTCCTAAGACATCCCGGGGCACTCGCCCAAAGAACGACCGCGGGGAATTTCGGCGCGCCCGGCGTCACGGACTACCGGACTCCCAATCTGGCGGAGGCGCTGAAGGTCCTGGGTTTCGTCCAGCACTTTGGGGCCGGCATCCCCACCGCACGACGCGCCCTGGCCCAAAATGGGAACCCACCTCCGGAGTTCAACGTGCAGCCCATGTGGGTCGTCGCCACAGTGCGACCAGCCCCATGAACACCATTGCCTTCTTCAACAACAAGGGGGGCGTGGGTAAAACCTCGCTGGTCTACCACCTCGCCTGGATGTACGCCGACCTGGGAGTGCCGGTGGTTGCTGCCGATCTGGACCCCCAGGCCAATCTCACAAGCATGTTCCTGGACGAGGAACGGCTCGAGGAACTCTGGCCTGACGGCGAGCACCCGAACACCCTCAACGGCGCCATGCAGCCGCTGCTCAGGGGCTTGGGTGACATTACCGCGCCTTATGTGGAACCCGTGTCCGAGGACATCGGGCTTCTCGTCGGCGACCTGGCCCTGTCTGCGTCCGAAGACGAGCTCAACAGCCAGTGGCCACTCTGTCTCAACCGGAACGAGCGTGCGTTTCGCGTGCTGTCCGCTTTCTGGCGCATCCTCGAACAGGCGGCCGAGGCGCGTGGGGCCGACCTGGTCCTGGTGGATGTGGGTCCCAACCTGGGGGCCATCAATCGGGCGGCGCTGATCACCGCGCAGCACGTAGTGATCCCCCTCGCCCCGGATCTCTTCTCCCTTCAGGGCCTCAGGAACCTGGGACCAACCCTGCGTGACTGGAAGGTGGAGTGGTCCGAACGGCGCAGTCGCTGCCCCACTTCCGGCCTCTCGCTGCCGACCGGTGCGATGCAGCCCGCCGGCTACGTGGTACTGCAGCACGTCGTGCGTCTCGATCGGCCCGTGCAGGCCTACGGCCGGTGGATGGCTCGCATTCCCGGGGTCTACAAGAGAGAAGTAATGGGCGAAAGCGCCCAGGACAGTCCGCGCACGGTCGCCGGGGATCCCCACTGCCTGGCGACGCTGAAGAACTACCGCAGCCTGATGCCGCTGGCACAAGATGCACGCAAGCCGATGTTTCACCTGCGCGCCGCTGATGGCGCCATCGGCGGTCATGCCCGCGCCGTACAGGAATGCCATGTTGACTTCAGAACTCTGGCACGGCGAATTGCCGACCGTTGTGAGATCCGGATCCCCTGAGCCGGAAGATCCCGAAGGGAATGCGCTCCCGCTTTCGCCATCGCGGGGTCCGGGCTCACCTGCTGAAGCACGTGACCGGGCCGAACGGCCGCGCGCTGAACATCGCCTGGGTACGCCTGCGCGCCCCGCGCGAGCCTACCCGCACGTCACTGGGGTCGCCGACCTCACTGATGTGGGAGCGGCAACCCCAGTCTTGGAATTCGCCTGACCTTGTCTGCCTGCCGAAAAAGGATCTCGGGGCGCCGATGCCGAATCCGGTAGCAGCAGGCCGGCCGGGCGCCATCTCCGCCCACGACGACCTGCCCGATGCCGGGAGGAAGCCCCCGCAGTCCACAGAGGTGGAATGAGGGGAAACGCGCGGGGTTTCGCCGCGCGGCGTCCAGTTCGAGAACCAGCCGGACCGCACACCACCATGTACAATCTGGACACCCTCCCCATGCGCATTGCGCTGGGGCAATTCAACGAGCTGACCGATGAGCAACTGGCCTTCGTCAAGCAGTGCGGCTGCGACGATGTGCTGCTGAACACTCCCAAACTGCCGGGGGAGGCCCGGTGGGAGTATGACGACCTGCTCGCCGCCCGGGAGCGCGCGGAGGGCGGCGGCCTCCGACTGATCTGCCTGGAGAACGTCCCGGTCCGGTTCTACGACAAGATCATGATCGGTGCGCCCGGACGGGACGAGCAACTGGCGAACATGCAGCAGACAGTGCGCAACATGGGCCGCGCCGGCATCCCGATCCTCGGTTACCACTGGATGCCGAATCAGGTCTGGCGCACGTCGCGCACGACTCCGGTCCGCGGCGGCGCGCTGGCGACCTCGTTCGATATGTCGCAGCACCAGGACGCGCCGCTCTCCCACGGGCGCGTCTACTCTGAAGAGGAGCTCTGGGCGAATTACGACTGGTATCTCTCTCACATGCTCCCGGTGTGCGAAGAGGCCGGCGTGCGGATGGCGCTGCACCCCGACGATCCGCCGGTGGAGTCGCTGGGCGGCGTCCCGCGCCTCTTCCGGAACTTCGACAACTTCGCCCGGGCGATGGACGCCCACCCCAGCCCGATGCACGGCCTCGACTATTGCCACGGGTGCTGGTCCGAGATGCGCGGCGGGGAAGGAGTGCTGGAGTCGATTCGCTACTTCGGCGAGCGGGGGCGGATCTTCTACGTCCACTTCCGCGATGTGGTGGGACGCGCGGACAACTTCACCGAAGTCTTCCTCGGCGACGGGAACATGGACCCGGTGGTGGTGATGAAGACGCTGAAGGAGTCCGGGTTCCGCGGCTTCATCATTGATGACCACGTGCCGCACATGGTGAACGACTCGCCATGGGGGCATCGGGGACGCGCCTGGAGCACCGGGTACCTGCTGGCCCTGCTGGCCGCCGTGAACGGTCTCTCCTGAGAGGATCCTATGAACACGCTGGGCTGGGCAGTCCTCGGGTGCGGGGACATCACCGAGAAGCGAGGGGCGCCGGCCCTGGCGGCACACGAGGCCTGTCGTCTGGTCTTCTTCCAGAGCCGCACGGCCGCCCGGGCGGAGGAATTCGCCCGGCGGTTCGGGGCCGACCGGTGGAGCACCGACCGGGATCAGGTGCTGGCGGATCCGGCCGTACAGGCCGTCTATGTGGCGACCGAGCACGACCGGCACTGCGCGGACGTCGTCGCGTGCGCCGAGGCGGGCAAGCATGTGCTCTGCGAGAAGCCGCTGGCCAACTCGGTGGCGGACTGCCGGCGGATGATCGCCGCGTGCCGGCAGGCCGAGGTGGCGCTTCAGGTGGCCTACTACCGGCGCTATTACCCCAAGCTGGTACGCATGAAGGAACTGCTCGACGCGGGTGCTATCGGCGACCCGGCCACGGCGCACATTCACCTCGTCAGCCGCCTGGACCGGGAGCGGATCGGCCCCGCCAACTGGCGGCTGAACGCCGCCGTCTCGGGGGGCGGGCAACTGGTGGATACGGGGAGCCATCGCCTGGACTTGCTCTGCTGGCTGCTCGGGGAGCCGGACCGGGTGGCCGCGTTTGCCGAATGCCGCGAGATGCCGATCGAAGCGCCGGACATGGAAACGCTGCTCATCCGAATGGCGCGCGGCGCCCACGCAGTGACCCGGCACGGCTTCCGGACCAGCTCCCCGGATGAACTCTCCATCGCCGGCACCGAGGGCACGCTCGACGCCACACCCGTGGACGGCCCTGCCCTCCGCCTGCGCACCGACGCCCACGGCGGACCGAACCCGCGCCGCCGGCACGAAGAAGAATTCGACCTCCCGAAGCACGACAACGTCCACTTCCCGCTCTTCGACGACTTCACACGCCGTATCCTGGCGGGAGAACCGCCGCGCTACACGGGAGAAGACGGCATGCAGGCGAGCCGGATCATCGAAGCCGCCTACGAAAGCGCCCGCACCGGCCGCATCATCCCGGCCTGAACAGCGCAGATCGAAAACAATGGCGGATCGAGTACTGCGGGCTGCATTTGTCGAAGGGGCGCGCTTTGCGCCGCTCTACGACCACCTTCCTGAGTTCACGGAAGCGGCCGGACGGCTGGTAGACGTGGCGTATCGCGAGCCGCTCCCTGCCCTGTTGGATCGGCTGCTGGGACCGGCGCCGGCGAGTGCGGCGGATGATCCCAGCGCCCGGCCCACAGATTCCGGGGCCTCACCTGTGGGGTCCCCGGATGTGGCCCCGCTCCACCTCACGTCGGCCCACAGTCGCTATACCGCCGACCTGGCGTCGCACATGCTCCCCCTGGACGACCTGCTCGGCCCGGAATTCCTGACGGCCTTCGACCCGGAGGCGCTGGAATGGTGCCGCTGGGAGGGGCGACTGGTACAAGTGCCCCGTTCGGTCGAAACCCGGCTTCTCTACTACCGCACCGACATCCTGGAGGACCGGCGGGAGCGGGAGTGGTTTTGCGAGGCCTCCGGCGGCGCCGACCTGCGGGTACCCGCCACCTGGGACGAACTGGCAGTAGTGGCCCAGCATTTCACCCGGCGTGGTCGGACGCACGGCTTCACCTTTCCGGGTGCGGACGCCGGATTGGTCGCACTCTTCGCCGAGATCCTGGTCAGCGTGGGGGGTACCTTTCTCGACCCGGACGGCACGCCGCGCTGGGCCACCCGCGCCGGGGAGTGGGTCGTCACGCTCTTGCGGGATCTGTTTCGACGCTGGGAGGCGGTTCCTCCGGAAATGCCGCGCCAGACCGAAGAGGATGTGTCCCACCTCTTCCGCATGGGTCTCGCCTCTCTCTGCTGCGACTATCCGGACACGGCCCGGCTCCTTCGCGACCCGACCTTTTCGGCGGTGGCCGGATGGCACAGCGTGGCGCTGTATCCGACCGGACCCGAGGGCGCGCGGGCAGTGTGGACCGGCGCCCCGACGTTCGCTATCCCCGCCGGCTGCCCCGACCCCGATGGCGCTGCCGAGCTCCTCCGGTTCCTCCTCTCCACCGAAAACCAGCTCGCCGAGGCAAAGCAGGGCGCGCTTCCCAGCCGTCTGGACGCCCGCGAGGCGGCCCGCGACGCGCTCCGCCTCGGCACGATCGGTGAGCTCCGTTTCCGCCTCGCTGAACAGACCCTCCGCGAGGCCGCCCTGGTCCCCCCGCGGTTTCCCGGCTATCGGCACACGGAGGAGCGCCTGCGCCAGGCACTCCTCCGCGCCGTGCTGGGCGAACAGGATCCCGCCGCCGCCCTCACCCAGGCCGCCGCCGGCGAATAGCCCCGTGGGGGAGGCCGGGCCGGGCCGGATGTGGAGTGCCGCAACTCCGATTGCGGCCCCCGCCACGATCGAGCCGCACTACGTCTCGGTCCCCGCGGCGATCGGCGCTCACCGTCGTTGACTCCCGCAATCGGAGTTGCGGGACTCCACATCAGCTTGGGTTACATCCGTCGGCGGGGCTGCGGGACTCCAGATCGACGGATGTGGAGTGCCGCAACTCCGATTGCGGCCCAGCTTGGGTTACGTCCGTCGGCGGGGTTGCGGGGCCCCAGATCGACGGATGTGGAGTGCCGCAACTCCGATT
>SYMT01000320.1 GCA_005805375.1 Actinomycetota bacterium | reverse complement strand
GATCCGGGTCGAGGCGGAGGAAGAGATAGCGGAAGGTGTCATGGGAAGGCGTGGTGTCGGGGAAGACCCCCAGTTCGCGGAGCCAAGCGTGATGGGTCGCGGCCCAGGTGGCCATGGCGAGGTAGTCATCGGCCCCGGCGAGGCAGGCACAGAGGGTGGCAAAGAGGAGATCGCAGAGCTCATAGAGCCGGGTGCGGTGGATGCGGGGGTCGGGGAGGGGGGCGAAGTGCTCGGTGAACGCGCAGGCAGTCATGGAGGCCCTCCAAAAGCGGTGATTACTGCAATACGTGATTCAATGTGCCATTGGTTCCATATTTAGATGCGTTCGCCCTGGCTCGGTGGCGGGGACTTGGATACGATTGGGGGGTGGAAAGGACTGGCCACCGCCGAACCCGACCCACGCCTGCAGCGCGGACGACGACGGGTTGGCTTTCCACTTCGCGGACGTGCGGGGAGACCGTCGGAGAACTCCGGGTGAACAATGTAGTCGGGGGACCGGCGCGAGGAACAGATTTCTTCGACCGAGAGCGAGAACAGGCTGCCATCCTGGAACGGGTGCGGGATGGGAACCATCTGCTCGTGCTGGCGCCTCGGCAGATGGGAAAGACTTCGCTTCTCTATCGCCTCCTGGTGGTGGGCCGCGACGCTGGACTGACACCCGCCTATGCGAGCGTGGGCGACTCCCGGGACGAGAACGACTTCCTCGGGAAGCTGGTGGTGGCGTGCCTGCGCACAAGGGAGCTTGCTGCGGCGGAGGCGTTCCGGCGGCTGAACCGTGGGCCGTTCGAGGGGCTGTTCGGGCTCTTCCGGGAGGTGGTGGACACGCTTACGCTGGAGAAGTTCACCCTGAAGCTGCGGGAGATGCACCCGGATCAGTCCGACAGTCTGGCCCGGGAGGTGGCGCGGGCGCTCCGTTCCCTCCCCGGCACATGGATGCTTATGTTGGACGAGGTGTCGGTCTTCGTGATGCACCTCTGGCGCCTGGACCCGACCGGGCAGCGGGCACGCAACTTTCTGACCTGGTTCCGGGAACTGCGGCAGGGCGGACCGGACGGGTATCCGGTGCGATGGGTGCTGGCGGGGTCGATCGGACTGGACACGGTGGCGCGACGCCTGCGGGCGGCGGCCACGATCAACGACCTGATGCCGTTCCTGTTGGGGCCGTTCTCCCCACCGGTGGCGGACCGCCTGCTCCAGGAACTGGGGGCGCGCTACGAACTGGATCTGTCGCCCCCGGTGCGGCAGCGGTGCCTGGAGCGGTTGGGGTGGCTGAACCCGTACGCCGTGCAGGCCCTCTTCGCCGCCCTGCGGGCTCGGTGCGAGGACGAGCGGGTGGTACCGACGGCGGATACGGTGGACGCCGCCTTCGAGGACCTGCTGGGGCATGCCTACCGGTCCTACTTCGACCACTGGTACCAGCGCCTGACCGAGGAGTTGGGCGCCCCGGACGACGGCTACGCCCGGCGCCTGCTGACCGTGGCCGCGCGGGACTCGCAGGGGGTGACCCGCAGCACCCTGGATCAGGACCTGGCGACTCTGGTCTCCGACCCCGACCGACGCGCAGAGCTCCTCAGCTGGCTGCTGGATGTGCTGGTGACGGACAGCTACCTGGTGGAAGTGGGGGCGGGGCCGTCTCGGTGGCAGTTCCAGTCACCGATGCTCCGGGAGTACTGGCGGCGAACTATGGGAGAATGGTCCGGCCCGCTGCCGGTGGCCCTCGAACCCAACGCCCCCGTCGGTCGCGCTGACATCGAACATGGTACGCTCACCGAGTTGTGCCTGACGAACGTCGGCCCTGCGGCCGAGTTCCACCTCGAACTGGGCTCCCGGTTGAACGTGGTGACGGGCGACAACGGACTCGGCAAGACCTTCCTGCTGGATGCGGTGTGGTGGGCGCTCACCTCCTGGTGGCCCAGGGAAGTGAATCCGCGGTCGACTTCCGGGTATCCGGCCCAACCCGATGGCGGCAGCGATGCCACCATCCAATACACTCTCACCGGCACCAGCGCCCAACAGGTGATGCGTAGCCAGTACGTTCGCGCGGCGCAATCCTGGACCCCCACGAGGAGCGAAGGGGTACGAACCGGCGTGGTGCTCTATGCCCAGGCAGACGGTGCCTTCTCAGTGTGGGACCCGGTGCGGAATCGCCGACGGGACGCTCCCCCCGGTGATGGACCTGAGCGACCGGCCGCCTTCGTGTTCACTCCGCCAGAGGTTTGGGACGGACTGGCCGGCAATGGGGAGAGCCTCTGCAACGGGCTGGTGCGGGACTGGGCGGGGTGGCAGAAAGCCCGGCAGCGGCCGTTCCGGCTGCTGCGGGCGGTCCTCGAGCATCTCTCCCCTGATGCCGACGAGCAGCTCCGACCGGGTCCCCTGACTCGGATGGGCCTGGGCGATGTCCGTGATATTCCCACCATCCAGACCCCCTACTCCGCTCCGGTGGCGATCCTGCGGGCTGCGGCGGGCATCCGGCGGGTCTCCGCGCTCGCGTACCTCCTGGTGTGGGCCTGGGAAGAGCATCAGCGGGCGGCCCACCTCGTGGGTGTGCCGCCGGTGCGGAGCCTGGTGCTGCTCCTTGATGAAGTGGAGACGCATCTCCACCCGCGCTGGCAGCGTACCCTCCTCGGTGCGTTGCTTCGCATCGCCGACCTACTGGGGAAGGGGGTCGGCGTGCAACTCGTCGTGACCACTCATTCGCCGCTGGTGCTCGCCTCCCTCGAACCTCACTTCGATGCGGAGCGGGATGCGTGGTTTGATCTTGACCTGGAGGGAGCACCCGGGAAGAAGCGCCGCCCGGTGGTATTGGCCAAGCGGCCCTGGGTGCGCTACGGGGACGTCTCGTGCTGGCTGACCAGCGAGGCATTCGATCTGAAAGACGCTGGCTCTCTGGAGCGAGAGCAAGTACTCGAGGAAGCTGCACGCGCCCTCAGTGACGAGCACTTCGGCCGAGAGCAAGCACGGGAACTGCAGGCTCGCCTGCGGGCCGTGTTGGGTGACATCGACCCCTTCTGGCTGCGCTGGAAGTTCGTCGGCGAACGCCGAGGTTGGCTGCCGTGATTTCGGTCGCTCCCCAGCCGGAACCTGTCGACTTCGACGAGCGCGTCCGTCAGCCGGGTCTCTCTGCCCTGGCCGAGTTGGTCGGTGAAGAACCACTGCGGCAGCGGCCCGGCCCTCGTCGAGAACCCGTCGCCCAGCGACGGGAAGACCTGCGGGGCACGGACTTTCCCGAGTTCTGGACAAGGGCTTTGCCCAGCCTCTATGAACTCTATGGGGGGTATTGCGCTTACCTGGCCGTACGCATCGACGAAGTTACGGGCGCACGGAACGTGGATCACTTCGTCGCCAGGACAGTTGACTGGCGATTGGCGTACGAGTGGTCGAATTACCGACTTTCTGCCCAACGGATGAACGGGCGGAAAGGAGTGCATGGGGACGTAATCGACCCGTTCCTGCTTCAACCGGGGACGTTCCGCCTGGAGGTGGTGACGGGAAGAATCTACGCCACCCCGGACCTCTCCGAACCGGACCGCGAGAATGCCTGCCGGACCATCAAACGGCTCGGGCTGGATGACTATGACTGTCGGAAGATGCGTCAGTTGCACTACCAGTACTACTGCCAATACGACTGGAGTGAGGACTTCTTCCAACAGCACTCCCCCTTCGTTTGGGCGGAAGCCGCACGGCAGGGGTTGCTTCGTCGGGAGCCTATCCTGCGACAGGCCCAAGCTGCGGAAACCCAGGTCGATGGGGATAGGGGTAGGTAGTCGCTCGGGCGGAGGGGACGGTGGTAGTGCCACAATAAACCATCGTCCGACAACCCTCCCCTCTCCTGGTCACCATGCGTCCTCGCCTCCTCCCCTCCTCCCCGCTCTCTTCCCCCGCCTCTCCGGGTGGCTCGCAGGTCTGCTCGTGGTGCTGCTCCTGGCGCTGCCGGCGCACGCCGCCGATCCGGTGACCGTCACCCTCTGGCAGCTACCCAACCGGGAGGCGCGCACGGTGGACGAACGCGCCGACCTCGCGGTGATGCGTCGGTTCCTGGAATTGAACCCCCATGTCCGCCTGGAAGGGTTCCGGGGGGTGACGGCGCCCGGGCTGAGCATGGACTCGCAGCCGTTGCTCGCGATGGCCGGGGGGGTGGCGCCGGACGTGATGTACGTCAACTTCCGCCAGTCGGACAGCTACATCTCCCAGGGCTTCCTGGCGCCGTTGGATGAGTACGTCAAGCGGTGGGCGGGGGTGGACGACATCCGGAAGGCGCCCAAGAAGCTGAAGCACATCATCCTCTCCCAGATGTGGCCCGTCATCATGCGCCCGGGACCGGATGGCCAGACCCACGTCTGGGCCATTCCGTACGGCGGGGCGGTGGCCATGACGCTGGGCTATCGGAAGGACCTGTTCCGGAAAGCAGGGCTCGATCCGGACCGGCCGCCGCGCAACTGGGATGAACTCTACGAGTACGCGAAGCGGCTCACCGTCCCCGATCTGGGCCAGTACGGCTTCGGGCTGGCAGCGGGCCAGTCGGCCTCCTGGCACTTCGTGGACCTGCTCTGGTCCGCGGCGGGGAGGCCATCCGGCAGGACGAGGCGGGGAACTGGCTGGCGGCCTGGAATGACGACGCGGCGGTCACGGCGCTCGCGTTCTACCAGAAACTCTGCCGGAGCAAGGTCGCCTATCGCGCCACCGACCTCACCCAGCGCTGGAACCTGGGCAAGATCGGCATGCAGTTCACGTACATCAATGGCCAGATGATGTCCACGGTGAACCCGAACCTGATCGGGATCGCCCCCGTGCCCCTGGGACCGAGTGGGAAGCGGGGCAACGAACTGAACAGTCGGATGCAGGGCCTGAACGCCACAATCAGCAACCCCACCCGACGGGAGGCGGCGTGGGAGTGGGTGCGCTTCCGGGCCAGTGAGGAGGCCCTGCGGGTGAAGACCCAGGTCTTCGTCGAAGCGGGCTACGCGAAGTACATGAACCCGGAGTACCTGCGCCGCTTCCTCCCGCAGCAGGAGTACGAACGCTACCGGCGCGAGATCCCGCCGGGCTGGACCGACGCGCTCGCCGAGGCGATCCGCCCAGACCCAGGATGCTCTTCGATCTCGCAAGTGACCCGGCGGAACAACGCGACGTCGCCGCCGTCCACCCCGAGATCGTGCAGCAACTGATGACCGACGCTGAGGCACTCGGCGCCCAGATTCCACCGGACCTCGTCATGCCGGCGCCCCAACCATTTCGTCGCCTGCAGGGCCCGGGGCGCATCACGCGGGACCGCCCACGCCCGCTGGAGCAGGTCCTCGGAGGAGACACCCAACCCGGGCAGTGAGCCACCCTGCCGGGTGCCGGGCTCGTCGAAGCCGCCGCGGAGCGAACCGATGGTGTAAGGCACAGGCACTCGAAGAACAACAGAAAGGGTGGGACACGTCCGGCCGGCCCCGGCGCGGGGACTTCCAGAGCCGTTACAGCTTCTTCGGCGGCGAGCCTGGCTCCCTGCGGCGTCTCGCAGGATCCGGACCGCGATCCATCGCCATTCACCGCTCCGGAATCCGCTGTCGCAGCGCCGCCGGTCATCAGCCGCATCTTGCGCTCGAGTTCGACGAGACGCTCCGGGCTGTTTGGATGCTTACCGATCTCGCCAAAGACTGTGCTCACCTCCGTCCAGTACGTTTCACTCTTCCGCAAGGCAGCCGCACGCACTTTGTCGCCGCGCAGTTCGGCGCGGGCGATCTGGTCGTGCAGGTAAGGATCCGCGCGAAAACAAACGATCCAATTTGCGTTTACTGGACGCGCTTCCGTGATGTCCCGGACGCTTGGGCGACCAGAGTAACGCCGCCACGACCGAGTGACCGCGCCTCCATCGCCGCCCACAGGCGACACTGCCGTTCGTTCAGTAAGGGGCCGAGGACTGTATACTTCTCCCGGATTTGCTCTGCGGGGGTCATGCTGTAAGTGAATCACCTCTGTCAACTCCGAATCTGGAAGAAATATAACCATTGATTCGCTGATTACTGCGCGGGCCCTAACGACCCGGGTTCGGCGGCGGCGCCCACGAGGCGCACCGACTGCAACTGCAGTGGCACGCCGCCATGCGCTGCAGCGCATGGCCAGGCGATCCGTTCACTTCGGTTTGCGCGCGACGAGAAGCGCGTTCGCGAGGTGCAGAAACCCCGGCGCCGCAAACAGGAGGAAGTACGGGCCGAGCGGCCGTCCGCTGCCCCCGACGGACAGATAGAAAAACGTGAGACTCCCTACGGTAACAAGGCCGCCGACGAGCTCGTGTCGCCACGCGACGATGAAGCCCGCCACCACACCCACGGGAAAGAACAGGAAGGCGAGCGCCTCGCTCGCCGTGAATCGCAGGTGCTCGCGGCCCCCGAACGCGAACGCGAGGAGGAGCAACGTGCTGGCGACGCCCCATATTCGAGCCGTCCAACGCAATATGGATTCGGGACTCATCCTGTTCTGGTACTCCTAAACCGGTATTTCGCGGTTCGGGAGGTCGATGTGTGTGTGGGACCCTGGTTCGCGAGGACTGGGAGGGACCTACCAGGGCGGCTTCGGCACCCCCAACAGACGCAGTAACTGCTCTTGCACGCGGGTCAAAGGCGGCAACCG
>SYMT01000319.1 GCA_005805375.1 Actinomycetota bacterium | reverse complement strand
GCGCAGTATGAGCGGGCGCCGGGTGCGTGGCCGGGATGGGCGACGGAGCCGGAGTGGGCGGAGGTGGCGCACTGGGTGTGGAGCACGGTGCTGGAATTCTGGTTTGCGGCGCTGGGGAACGGAGAGTTGCGCATGTTCGACGGCACGGGCCGGCAGTGCGAGACCTTTCGGGAGACGTTCGCCCGGGCGGGAACCGAAGGGGAACGGGCGGACCGGGCCGAGGCAGTGGCCCGGGAGGAGGCCGCACGCAGGGGTCAGGCCGAGGTACTGGCCCGGCAGGAGGCCGCACGCGCCGCGCAAGCTGACCTCCGGGCGAAACAGGAGGCCGCCCGGGCGCTGGTGGAGGCGGAGCGGGCCGGTCAGGCCGAGGCACTGGCGCAACAGGAGGCCGCTCGCGCGGTGCTGGAGGCGGAGCGAGCCGGTCAGGCCGAGACACTGGCCCGGCAGGCGGCCACTCGCGCTGGCCGTGCCGAGGCACAGGCCCGACAGGAGGCCGCACGCGCGGCGCAGTCTGACTCACGGGCCCAAGACGAGGCCGCCCGTGCGGCGCAGGCCGAGACGCTGGCGCAGCACGAGGCCGCCCGGGCCGCCCGGGCCGAGGCCCTGGCGGCGGAGCAACAGGCGCGCCTGGCGGAACTCGAGCGCCGTCTGGCCGCTCTGACTTCATCAGGATCAGGATCGGGCCAATAGCAGCATCATGGTGGAGTTGCACCTCGAAAACCTGGGGAAATCGTTCGGCAAGCGGGCAGTGTTTCGCGGTGTGTGGGCCAGCCTGCGCACCGGGGAGACGCTCGTCGTGACCGGGCACAACGGGTCCGGCAAGTCCACGCTGCTCTCGGTGACCGCCGGGCTGGTCGGAGCGGACACCGGCCGGGTGCGATGCCTGGTGGACGGACGCGAGATATCGGCGGACGAGCGGCGGCAGCGCGTTGGGCTCGTGGCGCCCGATCTCATCCTCTACCCCGAATTGACCGCGCTGGAGAACCTCGAGTTCTTCGCCCGGGTGCGCGGGCTGCCCTGGACGGCGCCTGCGGGCGCGGCGCTGCTGGAGCAGGTGGGCCTCGGCGGGCGCGGGCCGGACCAGGTGGGGACGTTCTCCTCCGGGATGCGAGTGCGGTTGAAATACGCGGTGGCGCTTCAGCCTGAGCCCCGGTTTCTGCTGCTGGACGAACCCACCGCGATGCTGGACACCGGCGGGGCGGCGATTGTGGAGCAGGTGATTGCCGGGCAACGCAGCCGCGGCGTGCTGGTACTGGCGACGAATGATCCCCGCGAAACGCGGCACGGAGACCTTTTCCTTGAACTCGGCCCTCAGGCCTGACGGCGTGCCGGCCGCCGGCCCCGGCTCCCGCGGAAGCGACAGCTGGTGGGCCGAGGTGTCCGCCGTCTTTCGAAAGGACCTTCGCTCCGAACTGCGCACGCGGTCGGCGGTGGGCACGATCCTGATGTTCGCGCTCACGGCGCTGGTGCTCATCGCCTTCACGGTGCCGACCACCGGGCTGGGCCTCACCACCAAAATCCTGCCGGACGGTGCACTCCAGGACGCGGTACGCCTCGGGAAACCGGTGCTCTTCACCGAAAACACTGAGACGCGCGACGCGCTGCTGTCCAGTCTCTACTGGGTGGTTCTCTACTTCAGCGCCATGACCGGGCTGCCGCGCGTGTTCGTTAAGGAAGAAGAGATGGGGACCGCGGCGCTGCTCCGCCTCACCACGCGCCCGTCGGCCGTATTCACGGGGAAGTTGCTGTTCAACGTGGTGATGCTCCTGGTCCTGACGCTACTGATCGTGCCTCTGTTCGCGCTGTTCTATGACCCGCAGGTCCGGGACTGGCCGTTGTTCCTGGGACACGTGATCGTGGGGGCAGGCGCCATCGCGGGGGCGGCGACGATGCTCGGGGCGCTTGTCTCCCGCACCAACAACCGCGGCTACCTGATGGTGGTGCTCGGTTTTGGGCCGCTATTGCCCATCCTCATCCTCGGGATCAACGGAACCGCAGCAGCGATTTCCGGAGATAATGGGAACAATCTCGCGGGCCTGGTGTCGTACTGGGTGATGATGACTCTGGTCTCCGGCCTCCTCTTCGACCGGGTCTGGGTCGAGTAGCCCGGATCGCAGATCCGACAGGCAGGCGCGGCGGTAGGGGCAGGTTCGGTCCCCGGGGGAACCGGGAGGTGGGTGTGAATCGGTCGCGGGAACGGAGTCCGGCTTTGTGGAAATGGCTGGTCGGGCCGTGGATGATCGGCGTGACGCTGCTGGCGTATCTCTGGGCCCAGCCGTTGAACAACGGGTTTCAGTCCCCGGAGGCGGCGCGGATCATCTTCTGGCATGTCCCGATGGCCATGCTGGGCCTGGTCTGGTTCTGGATCGGCGCGGTGCATGGTGTGCGCTACCTCTACGGCAAGCGGCGTGGGGATCCGGGGCTGGATGCGAAAATCCACTTCGCCAACGAGGTGGGCCTGATCTGCACCATCCTTGCCACGCTCAGCGGCATGGTGTTCGCGGCGGTGCAATGGGGCACGCCCTGGAACTGGGATCCGAAGCAGGTCTCGATTTCGGTGCTGATCCTGCTCTACCTGGCGTACTTCGGCGTGCGAATGTCGGTCGAACAGGAGGCGCTGCGGGCGCGGTTGTCGGCGGTCTACTCGATTTTCGGAGCTGTCGCCACCCCGGTCCTTTTCTATGTCATCCCCAATCTGCCGCAGATCGCGAAACTACATCCGCCGGCTTCGACGATCACCAGTGGGCTGGACCCGAAGTGGCGGTTGATCTACTGGGCGTCCACGCTCGGTTTCCTCTGGACGACCCTCTGGCTGTACGAACTCCGCCTGCGCACTGCGGCCGTAGAGGAGGCGCTGGAGGTGGTCGAGGCGCCCGCAACGGAAGTGCGCCTGCAGGCAATGCGCCGACCGGCAGCGTGAAGGACGGGGTACAATGAGTCCACTGGTCTGGGTTCTCGGAGCCAGCGTCCTGGTGTGGGGCGGGCTCTGGGCGTATCTACTCTATACCGACAGCCGATTGCGGCGCGTCGAGCGGGACATGGTTCGGGGGAAACAACGATGAACGTGAAGGTACTCGTAGCGACAATCACGGCTGTGCTCTGCGGGATCATCACGGTGGTCTCTCTGGGCAACTCCACGAAGCGTGGGGTTGCCTTCGCCCAGGTGATGAAAGCCACGGATCGGGTGGACGTGTACGGCCATCTGGATCGTGATTCAATCCAGCCGATCAAGGGCGCGACCCTCGTTCGCTTCGATCTGGTCGAAGAGAAAACGAGTCAGCGGCTCGCAGTGCTTTACGACAATCCGTCCAGTAGCCTGCCGGCCAACTTCCCGGGCGCCTCCCACGCGATGGCAGCCGGTACCTGGGATCCGTCCCAGCGCGTGTTCCACGCCGACGCCATCCGCACCAAGTGCCCTTCCAAATACGAAGAGAAGGGCCTCGACGTGAAGACGCGCGATTCCATCGCGCAGTGGCAGTCACGGACCGGCCAGACCGGGTCCTGAGGCGCGCCATCCGCGCGAAACAATCGGAAGTTCCGCTGATGTCCCGTCCCCGCCTCTGGGGACGGGACACCGCTTTACGGGTGGCAGCGACGCGGCGTGCCGCAGTTGACCCCATCGCCGAGGACGCCTGATGGACGAAATCACCGTATCTTCCCCCTTCTTGGGCCTGGGGGTGACCATCGGCAATCTCGCCGTATGGAGTGGCCTGTTCTTTTCGATCGCTACGGTCTTTTTCTACACGCGTGCGATGCTTCGGGACATGCGGCGGCCCGCCGTATCCGAAGAGCAGCGGCGCGATGACAAGCGACGCGAAGAAACGAACCGCACCCGGCGCGCAGGGAACGGGCGTGATCGGAACCACCGGCCGGCGAAGAACGCCCCGGCCGACACGAACCCATACGACCAGGTGACCGATGCGATGGGGCTTCTGGGTCGCCGCTTCTTCTATGCTACCTGTGCTGCCGTAGTAGTGGGTGCGCTTTCCCTGTGGGGATTGATCCTGAGCCACCAGTACGCGGTGCATTACATCTGGAAGAATAGCAACAACGCTCTCCATTTCGGCTACCGCTTCGCATCGTTCTGGGGCGACCAGGAAGGCACCTTTTTTCTCTGGGCGCTCTACAATCTTGCGTACGGCACGGTGCTGATCCGTCGGGCGCCGCAGGATGAGCGCTGGGTGATGCCCTTCTTTGGGCTGGTGAACATCTCCCTGTTCACTCTGATGGCATTCATGAACCCTTTCTGGATGCACAATCCGAAGGAGGTTCACCAGCAGTTGACCCAGATGGGGGCCCCCGCGGAAGTGCTCGCGCTGCTCCCCAGCAATTTCGGCCAGCACCTGAATTATTATTTTGGCTGGGCCAAGTACCTGCGCATGGTGGACGGCAAGGGCCTGAACGAATCGCTCCAGAACCCGTGGATGGTGATCCATCCGCCCACCCTCTTCCTGGGCTACGCCGGCATGATGGTGCCGTCCGCATTCGCCCTCGGCGCGCTGATGCGGCGGGATTACGACCGCTGGACGACCCAGGCGGCCTCGTGGCTCACGTTCTCGTGGGGTGTACTCGGGACCGGGATCTTCCTGGGCGCCTACTGGGCCTATGAGACTCTGGGTTGGGGCGGATACTGGAGCTGGGATCCGGTCGAAAATTCCTCGATCATTCCGTGGTTCGTGGGCACCGCGCTGATGCACGGCTTGCTCGCCCAGCGGGTACGCGGGAACTACAAGCAGGCGAATCTCTTCCTGGGGGTGGCGCTCGGGATTTCGGTGCTGCTCGGCTCCTTCCTGGTGCGAAGCGGCGTGCTCTCCGACGTTTCCGTCCACTCGTTCGCTTCGCCGCAATTCAGCGTGTTCTGCACCCTGGTTGCGGCACTGGCGATCTACACGGTGCTGGGACTCGGGATCTGGCTCTGGCGCTACAAGGACATTGACGGCGAAATCGCCTACGAACACGTGTGGGAGCGGCACTTCGGGTTCTTCCTGGGCCTCATCGTGCTCTCGGCCACGGCGTTGGTCATCACCTTCGGTGTCACGCTCCCGGTCTGGGGTCCCTGGCTGCGCGGCGGCGAGAAGACCACGGTAGACTACACCTTCTACAACAAGGCGCTGCTGCCCGTCACCTTCGTGCTCGTCCTGCTGATGGGCCTCACGCCCCTGATGCCGTGGCGGAAGGTACGCGAGGATCGGGCCCTGAAGCCGATGGCGCTCACCGTGCTGATCGGTATGGGGGTGACCACCCTTTTCTTCCTGTTCGCGGCCATCTATGCCTGGCAGGGTGGGTTCTCTACCCAGAATGATCCCGCCTACCTCGCGTTCGGGATCCTGATGGCGCTGGCGCTGGCGCCGAACTTCCAGTTCCTCTTCCGGTCCTTCCGCACCGGAGTTCTGCAGACGGGTCCCTGGCTGGCCCACATCGGGTTCATCATGATGCTGGGGGGCGTGGTCGTGACGAGCCGCTTCAACAGCACCAAGATGGTGGAAAAGCTCGAGGTAGGGCAATCCGTGACGGCGCTCGGCCGCGAGTTCACCTTCCTGGGTCAGCGCGGTCCGCAGGGGCCGGCGGACCGGGATCGGGTGCTGATTGATATGAAGATGCCGGACGGCAAGGTGGTCCACTTTGCGCCGAAGCTCTTCGTCTCGAAGCAGACCGGGCAGACGATGGCCTGGCCGGAGTTGCGCCACGAGTGGTTCGGTGGGCTCTGGGGTGATCTCTACATCGAACCGACGGGTGTGGACGTCTCCAACGTGGTCGGCGCCAATGAGATCAAGAAGGAAGAACCTGCCCTGCTCCGGGTCCAGCGACGTTCCACGGATCCTGCCGACGAAGTTGTTGTGACCTTCCACGGACTCGACACGGCCGGGCTCCAGCAGGAGATGCGTACCCCGTCCGGCAAGCCCGCCATGATCTACGGTTTGCTGACTGTGGCGGTCAACGGCAAGGCTCAGGAAATACGCGCGCCGATGCGGGTGGGCCCCGGGGAGGGCGAGGCCCCCTTCAAGTTCGACCCCATTCCGGTGCCGCTCCGGGGACTGAACCAGGGAACACCCTACAGCCTGCTCTTCAAGACCAATATGCAGCCCAGTAACCTTCAGGCCGAAGTGCAACTGGCGCCGCAAGACGGAGTGCCGCAGGGTTACTTCCAGATCCTGCACGTCCCGGGCATCCACCTGCTCTGGTTCGGCTGCTACATCATGATTGCCGGAATGGCCATCTCGTTCCGGCGGCGGTCGCTCCTTGCGCGGCGGCCGGTCCTGGTGCGCGCCGACCCTGCGCACGGGTAGACGCCGCGCATCCGGCAGCACCAACGCTCCCGGCGCCCGATTTTCTCGGGCGCCGGGAGCTTTTCTCGTACGGGGTACATTCCCGCGGAACGCACTCCGCTCCGGGAATGATCTGCGTGTGCCGGCGGCGAACTCATGCGTGGTCGTGTCGCGTTCCCCGCCTCGCTCCCGGATCCCCTTCATGCTGCACCGTGCCTCCTCTCCTCCCCACCGCGTCCTCTTCGGACTGCTGACACTGCTCGTCCCCCTGGGCGCCGGCGCGCCGCGCCCCTCGCAGGCGCAGTTCGTCGCCACCCGCTACACCCTCACGGGCGCCGAGCGCGACGAACTCACGCGGGGACGCGACCGGCTGGGCAGCCTGCTCCAGGCCCTGAAGCTGCAGTCCCGCTCCACCAACCGGCCCACCCCCGAGCAGATCCCGGACGTCGAGATCTTCTATGACGCTGTGGATCGGGCCCTCCGGCAGTCACTCTTCTTCGCCGCCCGCGAAGTGGCTGCCGCCCGTTCCCTGATTGCGGAAGGCGAACGGCGGGCCGCCTCGCTCTTCCAGGGGGAAACGCCCTGGGACCGGAAGACGGGGATCGTCCTGCTCGGCCACCGTTCCCGGGTGGATGGGAGCGCACAGCCCTACCAGGTGCTGGTTCCTGAAAACTACCCGGCCGAGCGCGCCCGGCGGCGACCCGAGCGCGTCGACATCTTTCTCCACGGGCGGGGCGGCACGCTCTCCGAGATCAATTTCCTCTCCGGCGTCACCTGGCCCGCCTCCTCGTTCGGCGGAGACCGCTTCCCGTTCCTGATTCTCTACCCCTACGGCCGCGGGAACAACGGCTGGCGCTTCGCCGGCGAGCAGGACATGTTCGAGGCGCTCGCCGACATGCAGCGCCGTTACGCCATTGACCCCGACCGTACTTTCCTGCGCGGCTATTCAATGGGCGGGCACGGCGCCTGGCACATCGGGCTCCAGCATCCCGGCGCCTGGGCGGCGATGAGTCCCGGCGCCGGGTTTACGGATACGATCCAGTACCAGCAGATCGCCGAGACGCTGCCGCCCTGGCAGCACTCGCTCCTGCATATGTACGACCCGGTGGACTACGTGGGGAACGGTCGCAATCTGCCCGTACTTGCTTACGTGGGAGATCAGGACCCCGCCATTGGGCAGCATCAACTCATCGTGGGCAGGCTGCGCAAGGAGGGCGTGCCCTTCGAGGAGTTCATCGGACCCGAGACGCCGCACCGCTACGAACCGAAAGCGCGGGAAGCGATCCTCTCCCGGTTTTCCGGTCTGCGCCGCCGGCCCGATGCCGATGAGATCCATTTCGTCACCTATACCCTGCGGTTCGATCGCTGCAAATGGGTGCGCGTGACCGGTCTCCGCCGGCACTGGGAGCGGGCCGTGGTCCAGGCGCGCCGCACTGCGCCCGACCGGATCGAGGTGACCACGGAGAACATCACCGCGCTCACCCTGACGCCCACCGGCAAGGATCCGGTGACGGTGAAAATAGACGGGCAGACGCTCGATTCGCGCCCGGTGGATCGGGGCCTCGACCTGATCCGCGAGGGGGCGCGCTGGCGTTTCGGCGCGGCCCGCGGGCTGCGCAAGCGGCCGGGCGTGCAGGGTCCGATTGACGACGCGCTCTTCGGTCCCGTGCTCGCGGTCACCGGCACCGAAACCCCGTGGTCCTCCGAGAACGACCGCTGGATCCGGCAGGAAACCGCGCGCTTCCGCACCGGCTGGGACGAGTACTTCCGCGGCGGCCTGCCGGAACGCACCGACGCGACGGTGACCCGCCAGGAACTGCGCGAGCACAACCTCTACCTCTTCGGCGACCCCGGTTCGAACGCGGTGCTCCGCCGCCTCCTCCCGAAGCTGCCGCTCCGCTGGACTCGCGACCGGATCACCCTCGCCGGGGAGACGTTCCCGGCGGAAGGGCATCTCCCGGTCCTGGTTTTCCCCAACCCGGAGAACCCCGACCGCTATGTGGTCCTGAACGTCGGCTTCACCTTCAGCCGGGCCGATTGGAACGGCAGCAACGCGCGCCAGTACGCGCACCTACCCGACTACGCCGTGCTGAAAGTGAACGGCGAGCGCTACTCGGACGATCACCGCGCGCATGCCGCGCTGGCGGGTTTCTTCGACGAGCGGTGGCGACCCGCCGGCGAAGATCCGGAGCGCAAATCCGAGCGCCTGCGGAGCGACTTCCGCCGCGCGCTGGACCGTCCCCGCGTCCCGCCGGCGCCCCGGGCCATTTCGTCCGAGACGCGCGGCGACCTGATCCAGGAGAAGTGGACCATCGCCACCGAGGAGAAAGAACGCGCCCCGATCCTGGTGGTCCGCCCCGCCGGAGTGTCCGGGCGACTCCCGGTGGTGGTCTGCCTCCACGGTCTGGGCGGGCGCAAAGAGGGGATGGCGCCTTACCTGGAGGGACTGGCGCGCCGCAAGATCATCGGAGTCGCGCTCGACGCCCGTTACCACGGCGACCGTGCGGGCGACCTCCAGGCGGCGATGGCGGAGGCGTTTCGCACCGGGAAGGAGCACCCGTACCTCTGGGACACGGTGTGGGACGTCTGGCGCGTGCTGGACTATCTGGAAACCCGCCCGGATGTGGATCCCGCCCGGATCGGCGTGATGGGCGTATCCCTCGGCGGACACACCACATGGATGGCCTCGGCTGATCCCCGCGTCCGGGTTGCGGTTCCCTGCATCTCGGCGTGTTCGTGGCGCTGGCAGCTTGAATACGAAGGCTACGG
Organism: Actinomycetota bacterium; assembly: GCA_005805375.1. Taxonomy (GTDB): domain Bacteria; phylum Armatimonadota; class SYMT01; order SYMT01; family SYMT01; genus SYMT01. Next base: position 2,386 of record SYMT01000319.1, on the reverse strand, counting down.
ACAGCGAGTCCGCAACTTGAGCCGGGCTTTCGCCCGCATCTCCGCCGACCTGGGCGCCGCGGAGCCGACCCGGAGTGTCGTGGCGGAGGTCTGGCGCCGTTGGCACCCCGGCGTGCCCGAAACCTGGGATTGCCAGGATCTCCTCGGCGCCTTCGCCCCTCGTCCGCTCCTGCTCCTCAACGGCGATCAGGACCCGGTCGCGCCCCTCCCCGGCCTCCAAGCCGCCACCTGGGAGATTTCGGCAGCCTACCGTCGCGCCGCCGCCCCCGACCACCTGCGCCTCTTCCTCGCCGAGAAGACCGGCCACACCGTCACTCCCGCCCAGCGCGAAGCCCTCTTTGCGTGGTTCGAGAAGTGGCTCGCGACCAGCACCGACGCCTGACCATCACACAGCACACCGCCGGGGCGCCGTCGATGCCGGGCAGCGGGTCGAGAGGCACTCCGCCGGGATCGGCGCACGCTGGTCTGCGCGGGCAGCCGGCCGGGGGAATCCCCTCCGCGCGTTGTTGCGAGCGCCCGGCCCCCGGGAAGGTGACGGCGCGACGTTCCACAACGCGCGAACAGACAAGAGACCCCGCGCGTCTCGCCGCAAGGCGATCTTGCAGCGAGACGCGCGGGCAGGGATCTCCGGGTACGCAGGCTGCGGTGCGGTCCGGATCGCTACGGCTGCGACAACGGGTCACCCGGGTCGCCGACGTAGACGCGCAAGACGGCGAAGTGCGCGGGGTTGCCCGAGAGTAGCGCGTGGTTGACCAGGAGCAGGGACTTCGTGCGGCTGTCGAAGGCGAGGGCCGCAGGGTTATCGAGCGGCACTGCGTCGCCCGGCTGGCTCGCAATGCGCCCGATCTCGCCGCCGCCGGGCGCCAGGATCGAGATCTGATTCGAGAAGGCCAGGGTGACGTACAGCCGGCCATCGGTTGCGAAGGCCAACTGGTCCGGTCCTTCGCCGGCCGCGTAATTGTGAACCACTTCCAGGTCCCCAGGCTGCGGGTTATCTACCAGCGGCAGGCGGTAGATCGTGCCGAGCGCAGGGTTGCTCGCGGACGTGGAAACAGCCAGGTACACATATCCCCGGTTGGGATCGAGCCGGATTCCGTTGGGCCCGAACGGGAAGAAGCCGCCTCCGACAAACAGCGGGCTCTGGAACCAGACCTGCGGGACGCCGCCGCCGGGCCCATAGCGGAAAATCGTGGCCTGCAGCGAATCGGTGACGTACGCATTGCCGCCGTCGTCGAACACGATGTCGTTCACGATTGGCGGAAAATCCGGGCCGGCCAGCGGCGGCAGATCCGGTACCGGTGCGCCGTAGGCTTCCTGCACGTACGCCTGCCCCTGCTTGGTGAAGCGGATCAGGCCGAGCTGCGTGCTGAGCGCATAGACCCGACCGGCGCCGTCCACCGCAACGTTGCTCACGGCGTGCTCGAACGCGAGCGTTTCGCCCGAGACCACGATGGTCTGGGTGAGCGCGCCCGTCTTGCGATTGTAGACGTGGATTGCCGACGGCCCGGTGCCCCCGGTGCCGAACCGGGCCGGCCCGGAGACGAAGACGGAATTGCCATGAATGGCGACCCCTTCGGGGAAGCCCGGAACCGCGGGTACCGGCGCGAATTGGGTAATCGTTCCAAAGGCGGGTTTCTTGTCGGCCCACCCGGCATTGGCGGTCAGGTGCAGCGCCAGTGCTCCCAGCGCGCACAGCGCCCCTGCCTTGAAGACGGCTCGATCAACTCGAAGTGGCATAATGTGACTCCTCCTGGTGAAGGCCGGCCGCTCCCGGCGCGCCCGAACAGGCGCCCCCGCGTAGACGACCGGCATGTCCGCATGCCGCCGCACGTTCGAACCTGCGCGGATGCGGAGAACAGTATCAATATGCCCCGGCACGGGGTACTGTGTTCCGCGAGCTTTGCTCTCCCGGCAAAGCTCGCGTTTCGCGCCCGGCGTCCCCACCGCTTTCCCTTCTGGAGAGTTCCACGTCTCGCGCCCGGATCCGCGCCCCCGCCCTCCCCGCCCTCCCCGCCCGTCGCCGTCCCCCAGGATCGGTCCGACCCACCGATCGTCCGGCGCGCCCTCACCCCCAGGCCCGGGAGCGCCGCCGTCCCGGCGGCCCCCCTTCCGGTCCCGCAGAGGTGCGCAGCAGGGGCTTCCTCCTCATCATGGCATCTCTCTGGGAACCCGGCAGAATCAATCATCCCAACCGGACGGGACCACCCCGGGATGGTCCCCACATCACACCTCCCGCCCACGCGCCCCGTACCCGAGCCACGCGCGTTAGCAAGTGGACCCCCCTCCCGCCCACGCATCCCGTTCCCGAGCCACGCCGGGTGCCCCCTGGGCGTAGCAAGTGGACCCACCTCCCGCCCACGCATCCCGTTCCCGAGCCACCCCGGGG